>NZ_FNNG01000005.1 GCF_900106765.1 Tepidimicrobium xylanilyticum | reverse complement strand
CTGGACCGTGTCTCAGTTCCAGTGTGGCCGTTCACCCTCTCAGGCCGGCTACCCATCGTCGCCTTGGTAAGCCGTTACCTCACCAACTAGCTAATGGGACGCGAGGCCATCTCCTACCGCTATATCGCTTTAACCTAAAGATCATGCGATCCTTAAGTGTCATAGGGTATTAATCCCAGTTTCCCGAGGCTATCCCCTTGTAGGAGGTAGGTTCCTCACGCGTTACTCACCCGTCCGCCGCTAGGTGATTTATGTCTTCATCCCGAAGGAATCCGTCATAAATCCCTCGCTCGACTTGCATGTGTTAGGCACGCCGCCAGCGTTCGTCCTGAGCCAGGATCAAACTCTCATTTAAAAGTTTCCTTGACTCTCTTTTACTCAAAGTACTCACGCTATTAAATTTAAAAGGTTCACATAGTCAGCTTTTATACTATAACAGAACTTTTATATTCTGTCAATAATTATTTATTTGCTAATAATCACCAATTAGCAATCTAAATTTTATTCTAGTAAAACTACAGCCGACAAGTATATATATTATACCCTTTTTAAAATAAAGTCAACCCTTTTTTGTAATTTTTTTAGTTCTTTTTTAAGTTTAATTAAATCTTCCATATATATATCTTTTAAATCTCTATTATATATTATGGCAGCCGGGTGATATAACGGAAATATCTTGTAATTTCTATTATTTATTTCCTTCTCCATTAACTTCCCGTGGACTTCTCCTATTTTTATATCATTCTTAAATATTAACCTTAAAGGTGTGTTGCCTAGGGTTACAATTATTTTAGGCATTATTATGCTTATTTCTTCGTATATATAATCTCTAAAGTCGTCTATCTCCTTAACTGTTGGTGTTCTATTGGATATTCTATTAGTCCTTGCGTTTATTTTAGTAGGTCTATACTTAACTGAATTAGTTATATATACATCTTCCCTTTTAATATTTAATACATCTAAAAATTCTTGAAAGTGTTTGCCAGCTTGCCCTACAAAAGGCTTTCCTATTTCTATCTCCTTCCCTCCCGGTGCTTCTCCAAGAAGCATTATGGTACTATTTAAATTCCCATCTCCTATAATTATCTTTTCATTAGGATAATTTTTCTTAATCTTTTCGTTTAAAACCTTTATTCTATCTTTCTTCATTTCCTCTCCTCTCCAACTGGAACTTATACTTCATTATACTTTTCTCTAATCTTTTTAAAATCCTCCCAGGCCTCTTTCTTTTTGTTTTCATCCCTAAGCAAGGCAGCAGGATGATAGGTAGCAATAATATGATATTTCCCCCTATTAATCCAAATACCTCTCTCCTTTGTTATCTTAAAATTTTCATCTATAATGTTTCTTGCTGCTACTGCACCTAAACAGACTATGATAGTAGGGTCTATTATTTTAACCTGCCATCTTAAAAATTCTATACAAATATCGCTTTCGCTTTCCAAAGGGTTTCTATTGTTTGGAGGCCTGCATTTTACTATATTGGCTATGTAAACCTCTTCTCTCTTTAAATCTATAGCTTCAATCATCCTATCAAGAAGCTGACCTGCTCTTCCCACAAAGGGCCTTCCCATCCTATCCTCATTAAAACCTGGACCTTCTCCTACGAACATCAACTTAGCTCTTGGATTTCCTTCTCCGAAAACCACATTTGTCCTGCTTTTAGATAAAGGGCATCTATAACAGCTTTTAACTATTCTTTGGAGTTCATCTAAGGTATACATAAGTATTCCCCCTATATGATTTATCCATACAGAATTTCAATATTTAAAATATATGTAAACTTCTTTCAAATCCAATTCTATCAAAATATTGTAAAAAAGTCTCAAAAAATATTAATGAGTCAAAGGTAGCCTTTGACTCATTAATTGCTATTCTTGGTCTATGGGTTTCATAGTTGGGAATAATATTACATCCCTAATAGTTGGTTGATTTGTCAGTAAAATAACCAATCTATCAACACCTATCCCTAATCCTCCAGTTGGTGGAAGCCCTACCTCTAAGGCATTTACAAAATCCAAATCCATCATATGGGCTTCTTGGTCTCCAGCTTCCCTCTGTCTTAATTGTTCCAAAAATCTTTCTTTCTGGTCTATGGGATCATTTAGCTCGCTAAAAGCATTTGCTATTTCCCATGTATTTATAAAGGCTTCAAATCTATTGGTTAGTCTCGGATCTTCAGGATTTCTCTTTGCTAGTGGAGATATTTCTACAGGGTGATGGGTTACAAAAGTGGGCTGAATTAAATATTGTTCACAGAATTCTTCGAAAAATTCGCTAATTATATGGCCTCTCTTCATATTGGGTTCAACTTCTAGTCCTTTTGCTTTTGCTATTTCTATTGCTTCTTCGTCTGTGTTAATTTCATTAAAATCAACCCCTACATATTCCTTTATAGCATCTATCATGGTAAGTCTTCTCCAAGGTGGAGTGAAGTCTATTTCCTTACCTTGATAATTGATTTTCATTGTGCCTAATGCCTTTTCTGCCACATAGGATATTAGCTCTTCAGTAAGCTTCATCATGTCTTCATAATCAGCATAAGCTTGATATAATTCTATGCTTGTATATTCTGGATTATGTTTATAACTCATACCCTCATTTCTAAACATTCTGCCCATCTCATATACCTTTTCAAATCCCCCAACTATAAGTCTTTTTAAATATAGCTCATTGGCAATTCTTAAATACATATCTATATCTAATGTATTATGATGAGTAATGAAAGGTCTGGCATTTGCTCCACCAGCAATAGTATTTAAAATAGGCGTTTCTACCTCAAGGAAGTCTCTCTCATCCAAATATTCTCTTATAGCTTTAATTATCTTTGACCTTAAAACAAAAGTTTCCTTTACTTCAGGATTTACTATTAAGTCTACATACCTTTGCCTATATCTTAAATCTTGGTCTTTTAAACCATGGAATTTCTCAGGTAAAATCTGTAAGGATTTAGTTAATAAAGTTAACTCTCTAGCTCTTATAGAGATCTCACCTGTTTTAGTCTTGAAAACCTCACCTTTAACGCCAATAATATCTCCTAAATCCAAAAGATTCAATTTATTATAGGCCTCTTCTCCTAATACATCCATTTTAGCAAAAATCTGAATCCTACCTTTGCTATCCTGTAAATCCATAAAACAAACCTTTCCATGGCCTCTTCGGGACATAATTCTACCTGCAACTGAAACCGTTTCCTCTTCTAGCTGATCAAAATTGTCTTTAATGGTTTTGCTATGATGGGTATAATCGTATTTCTCTATAAGAAAAGGATTTTCTCCCATCTCTACTAGTTGTTTTAATTTTTCCCTTCTAATTTTGAGCATATCATTAATGTTTTCTTCTGTTCCTGGCATGTAAAATTAACCTCCTCCTATCTGGTAATGCTTATAATTTGATACTTTATGAATCCATCAGGTACACGCACATCTACAATATCATCTTTTTTCTTCCCCAATAATGCCTTTCCAACAGGGGATTCATTCGATATCTTTCCTTCATAAGGATCTGCTTCTGCCGAACCTACTATAGTATATTCCATTTCTTCATCGTATTCTAAATCCTTAACTAAAACTTTTGAACCTACGGTTACTATATCTGTGGAAATATCCTCATCATCTATTAGTTTAGCATTTCTAAGTATCATTTCCAACTTAGCTATTCTTTCTTCCAACTGAGCCTGTTCATTCTTTACCTGGTCATATTCTGAATTTTCGCTTATATCTCCAAAAGCCAAAGCATGCTTGATCTTATCTGCAATTTCTCTTCTTTTCACAGTTTTTAATTCTTCTAATTCATTTTCAAGTTTTTTTAATCCTTCATATGTTAAAAATATATCCCTTTCAGCCATATAACTCTCTCCTTTTATTAACTATTATTAAATATTTTGGCCTACATGCCCTTTGAAACGGATTCAAAATTATTTTCCATATATATGGAGACTATTATAGTCAAGGAAAAGATTATTGTCAAGAGCTAGAACTTCCTCTTTTTCCTAATTCCATAGTCTATAAAACTATCAATGCTATATATTTTATCTCCAATGGATAACCCAACAAACTCCTGAAAGTTCAAAGAATTAAAATTAAATTGCTCATAAACATGAGAAGGTATTGGTGAATTTATAAACCTATTTCCCATTATGTTTAAATGATCTGCCTTAAACATGAAGTTGTCTATACAAAATATTGAATTTTTGCTAACCAATTGCTTTTTTATGCCCTTCTCAATGCTGAAATCAAATATTATAACACTTTTTCTTAACTTATCTACATTTAAATCATAATTATCTTTAAGGTTAATAATTATAGGATAGTTTGTCAATATCTTATTTATTTTTTTAGAATAAAAAATGGATAAACCAGTCTTTTCCAATATATAGCTAGACATATCATCTATGACATCATCATAGTCACCAGCTATAGTTATAAATCCGACAATCTTATATAATGATTCTATAATTTCTTTTGTTAAATTCTCCTCATCTCCTATTATAAGGACTTCCATCTGTTTTAAGTCCTCTTCTAATCCCTCATACATCCTTTTTAATACCGCAGGTAAAAATAATATGAGTACCTTAAATCCATTTATAACCTTTAAATGGGTGTTTTTTTCAATGAACTGGAGATCCTTTAAACTAAACAAGCTTAAATCTTCAAATATTATATTATTAGTATTATAGTCTTTTAATTTATCTATGGCTTTAATTACTTCTTCTAACAATTTATCTCCTTCCATAAAGGAACTATTAAGAATAATTCCACAGACCTTTCCAATAGCTTCGCCATTGTTATCCTTTATATATTCTAATACCTTTGCCTTTTTATGGGGAATAAATTTTTGGGGAATTAGCTTTATTAAACCTCTATTAATATAGTCATAATAAGCTTTCTCCCCTAATACATATATAAATTGTATAAAGACACCTCCTCTATATGATATTGTAATGTATTATATGAGTACTAGAGGAGAAGTATAACTAGTTGTTGGCAATGCCATCCAGCTCCCATAAGTAGTTTAACAATGTTTCTTCTAGTTTTTCTTTGTCTGTTATTGCATTTATCTCATTTTTAACTCTATTAGAGTTTTTTAGACCTTTCAAATACCATGCTATATGTTTTCTCATCTCTCTTACTCCAATTCCTTCACCTTTCATATTGCATATTACTGTCAAATGCTTAATTGCCATATGAATAATATCCTCATATGAAGGTTTATTATCTTCTTTCCCTTCTAATAATAGATTTATCCTCTTAAAAATCCAAGGATTCCCTAAAGCACCTCTGCCAACAGCGACTCCATCACATCCGGTATATTTCATCATGTTGATTGCATCTTCTGGTTCAAATATATCTCCATTACCAATAACGGGAATACTTAAACTTTCCTTCATTCTCTTTATAAAACTCCAATCGGCATCCCCAGAATAAAACATATCCCTAGTTCTAGCATGGATAATTATAGCAGATATGCCTTCTTCTTCAGCTATTTTGCCAATTTCAATTCCATTTATATTGTCTTTATCCCAACCCATCCTTATCTTCAAAGTTACGGGTTTGTTGGAAACTTTAACTACCTCCCTTAATATTTCCCTCACTAATAATGGATTTTTAAGTAGTCTTGCCCCATCTCCATTTTTTACTGTTTTGGGAGCAGGACAACCCATGTTGATATCCAGTATATCTATATCTTCCCTCATGTTAATATGTTTTTCAACCACTTCTCTCATTATATTGGGATCAGAACCAAAAATTTGTACAGCAATAGGCCTTTCCTTTGGCTCTACATCTGCCAATATTGCTGTTTTCCTATCTCCATAGTATAATCCTTTACTGCTTACCATTTCAGAGATTACTAAACCTGCCCCCATTTCTTTACATATTACCCTAAAGACCTTATCGGTAACTCCTGCCATTGGTGCTAAAATTAAATTGTTTTTCAGTTCTATATTCCCTATTTTCATCTTATCACCTTTAAGAACATGAGTATTAGAAAAAGTAGCCTAAAGGCTACTTGTTCCTTTCATATATTATACGAAGCCCTTCCAGTGTCAGCAGCTTATCAATCTTGTTTATATATCTACTTTCACTGGCAATTAAAGAGGAAAATCCTCCTGTACCTACTATGGTTCTAACCTCTCCTTCATCTTTTAGTTCTTCAATCATTCCCTCTATAATATAATCTACTAATCCAATATAGCCATAGACCAAACCCGATTGGATGCTATTTACTGTATTCTTCGCGATTACCGTCTTAGGTTTAATTAATTCGACCTTTGGTAGTTTAGCAGTTCGTAAAAATAAAGCTTCGCTAGATATTTTAATCCCTGGAGCTATTGCTCCACCTAAATATTCGCCATCCTTAGAAATTGCACAAAAGGTTATTGCTGTCCCAAAATCCACTATTATCAATGGTCCTCCATACTTTTCATAACCTGCTACCGCGTTTACAATTCTATCTGCCCCAACTTCTTTTGGATTATCATATTTTATATTCATTCCCGTTTTAACTCCAGGTCCTACAATGATAGGCTCACAATTGAAGTACTTTATACTCATAGCAGACAAAGTATGCATTAATGTAGGGACAACTGAAGAAATAATTACATCTTTTACATCCTTAAGACAAAGACCATGATATTTAAATATTTGCTCAAATAATAGCCCATATTCATCAGAGGTCTTATCTTTATAGGTGGCAATTCTCCAGTCGTATAACAACTTTTTACCCTTATACACTCCAAGTACTATATTTGTATTGCCCACATCTATAACTAATAACATGTTTCCACATCCAATCTATCTCCTTCTATTTAGTGCAGCTACAACATTGGTAACTACTATTACAGCAATAATCGTCTCTGGTATTCCATTAGCAATTCCTATGCCTAAAATGACTTTCCTAGCCATTTCAGAACTTTGGCCCAGCTTTTCAACAAATTGTTCGCCATAGAGATAGTATATAGCTGAAAGAACTCCTACTGTATTGGTTAAGGTACCTAAAGCCGCTGATAGTATTATATCAATAGCCTTATCCTTTAGATTTTTATGGGTATAAATAGCTATTATTACCGTTAATATTATAAGCAGCATATTAATTACAATTGACCATATGCTTGTAAATTCTTTAATACTAACATATAAACCATAGCTTAAGTATAATAAAAGCATTATCCAGATGATATCTAATAACCATAAAGATTTTCTCTTACCTATATCCTTTGATAATTTATAAACGTAATAGGATACTATTCCAATTAAAACTCTGGGCAGAACTGATACTACTGGATTTAAAAATACAAAGGATACGGGTGTTGGGTTGGTAATAGCTTTAAAAATGCTAAAAAACCCAAATATAAGGCCTATTAGCCCACCGACTAAAGGTCCTTCCATTATAGCCCCAATAATTACAGGTATATGCATTATTGTGGCACTTGTAGGTCCTACAGGAATAAACCCTAGACCAGGTATAGCTCCTAACACTATAGATACACTTGCTAATAGGCCTACAACCATCATCTTTCTGATGGTCAATTCTTTAACTGCCTTTTTCATATTCATCCCTCCGATCCAGTTCCCTTTGGATACCAGTCGTATTTTTATATTACCCTTATTTTGTCTGGCTCCCTTAGATGCCAGCAAGGTACACATTAATTATAATTTTAATAATTTATAATTTCAACCTTTTTTGTAATTATACCCTGTAAATATTTGTTTAAAAACAAGCTAGTCGATTTATACTTAACCTCCAAAGAAATTCAACAATAATCCTGCTGCAATTGCTGAACCTATTACTCCTGCTACATTTGGTCCCATAGCATGCATTAGTAAAAAGTTCCTTGGATTGGCTTCTTGACCTACTTTTTGGGATACTCTTGCTGCCATTGGTACTGCTGATACCCCCGCTGAACCTATTAATGGATTTACCTTTCCTCCAGTGGCTTTACACATTATCTTTCCAAATAGTATTCCTCCTGCTGTTCCTATACTAAAGGCTACTAACCCCAGAATTATTATCTTTATAGTTTCCCATTGCAAGAATATATCCGCATTGGCTGTGGCTCCTACTGTTAGCCCTAAGAATATGGTTACTATGTTCATTAGTTCATTTTGAACTGTTTTGGATAACCTTTCTACTACTCCACATTCCCTAAATAGGTTTCCTAGCATTAGCATCCCTACTAAGGGGCCTGCCGAAGGTAGTAGTAGGGTTACAAGTACGGTTATCATTATTGGGAATATTATCTTTTCTTTTTGGGACACAGGTCTAAGCTGTTCCATTACTATTTTTCTTTCTTCTTCTGTGGTTAAGGCCTTCATTATTGGCGGTTGAATTATTGGTACTAAGGCCATGTAGGAATATGCTGCTACTGCTATCGGCCCCAGTAAGTGAGGAGCTAATCTACTTGTTAGGTATAATGCTGTTGGTCCGTCTGCTCCTCCTATTATCCCAATGCTGGCTGCTTCTGGCCCTGTAAAACCCAGTAGTATTGCTCCTATAAAGGTCATGAATATTCCAATTTGAGCTGCTGCTCCTAGAAGGATACTTTTAGGGTTAGCTATTAATGGTCCAAAGTCGGTCATGGCTCCTACTCCTAAAAATATTAATGGTGGATATATGCCTAGTTTTACTCCTTGGTATAGGTAGTACAACAGTCCTCCTAATTCTTTGGTTTGGGGTCCTAGTTTTCCTGTGGTAGGATTTTCTACTATTTCTACTACAGGTTCTGCCATCATACCTGCTAAGGGAAGGTTCGCTAGTAGCATTCCAAAGGCTATCGGTACTAAAAGTAGTGGTTCGAACTCTTTTTTTATTGCTAAATATAGTAATATAAAGGATATTAATATCATTATTCCATGTTTTATGGTGAGGCTGGCAAATCCTGTGCTATGTAAAAAAATCCCCCAATATGTCTATAAGCATATATTAACCCTTCCTTTCGATTATGTTTATTTTATTATTATTAGCTTGTCTCCAGTGTTTACTGATGCTCCTTGGGTAGTAACAACTTTTATTACTTTCCCATTTCTCGGTGCTAGAATTTCGTTTTCCATCTTCATGGCTTCAAGGATTGCTAGTATTTGTCCTTCTTCTACCATATCTCCTTCTTTTACATTTATGCTAAGTATGGTTCCTGGCATTGGGGCTTCGACTACTTCTTCCCCTTCTTGTACTGTTATTTCTTTTTCTACTTTTAGTTCTTCAGATTTTAGTGGTGCTGTTGGTTGTACTGCTGGTTCTGAGGTTGGTTTTAATATCGGTTGAATATTTTTTTGTGGTGTTGAGCTGGCGTCTTCTTTTATTTCTTCTACTTCAACTTCGTATTGGTTCCCGTTTACTTTTATTAAGAATTTTCTCATTTTATTACCTCCTATTTTATAATCTATTGGTTATTTGTTCTTTTCTTCCTGCTTCTGACCATGCAGGACTTAAAGTATTGATCCTTCTTATGGTTTTAATCCTTATTTGAGGAATTGCTACTCCTAAGCTTGATGCTATTGCTGCTGCTATTACAGCTACTAGTTCTTTATCGTCTGCTTCTTTTGGTGGTGTTCCTTCAACTTCTTTTATTTGCACAATTTCTTTATTTTCTAAGCCTTGCTCTTTTTCCTTCTCTTCTTTCCCATTTAATACTATTTTCAATATGTTTATTATATAGGCTATGGCTAGTAAAGCTATGAATACCACTACCATGCTGAATAGGGTTATCATTAAGCTATCTTTTAAGCTTACTATATCTCCCAACTTTTATCACCTCTTTTATACTGGTATATTACCGTGCTTCTTTTTAGGATTAGTTTCTCTTTTACTTTCTAGCATGTCAAAGGCTGAGATTAGTCTAGGCCTTGTTGTGCTTGGTACTATTACATCGTCTACGAATCCCCTTTCTGCAGCTATGTAGGGGTTAGCTACTGTGTCTCTATATTCTTTTATCTTTTGTTGTCTAGTTTCTATTGGGTTTTCGGATTCTGCTATGTCGTGTTTGAATATTATATTTGCTGCTCCCTCTGGTCCCATCACTGCTATTTCTGCTGTTGGCCATGCTAGTACTTGATCTGCTCCTAAATCTTTACTACACATGGCTAGATAGGCTCCTCCATAGGCTTTTCTTATTATTAGGGTTACTTTAGGTACTGTGGCTTCGCTATAAGCATATAGCATTTTGGCACCGTGCCTTATTATTCCCCCGTATTCTTGGTCTGTGCCTGGTAAAAAGCCTGGTACATCTACTAGGTTTAACAAGGGGATATTGAAGGCATCACAGGTTCTTATGAATCGAGCTGCTTTGTCTGATGCATTTATATCTAAGCATCCTGCTAATATTCTTGGTTGATTTGCTACAACTCCTATAGTTTTCCCATTTAGCCTTATATATCCCGTTATTATGTTTTGGGCATAGTAGGGTTGGATTTCGAAGAATTGATTGTCGTCTGCTATCAGCTCGATTACCTCCTTCATCTCATAGGGTTTATTTGGGTTTAAGGGTACTATTTCGTCTAATCTTTCTTCTATTCTGTTTATATCGTCTTTTGTTTCATAGATTGGTGAAGTTTCCAGATTGTTTGATGGAAGATAGCTTAGTAGAATTCTTATTCTTTTTATTGCTTGTTCTTCTGTTTCGTCCATGAAATGAGCTACTCCTGAAATTCTATTGTGGGTATTGGCTCCTCCCAGTTCTTCTTGGGTTACATCTTCTCCTGTTACCGTCTTTATTACTTGAGGACCTGTTATAAACATTCTGCTTATTCCATCTACCATGAATATGAAATCGGTTAAAGCTGGGGAATATACTGCTCCTCCAGCACACGGTCCTAGTATTACGCTGATTTGGGGTATTACTCCTGAGGCCATGGTATTTCTATAGAATATCTTTCCATAGCCTGACAAGGCGTCTACTCCTTCTTGAATTCTAGCTCCCCCTGAGTCATTGAATCCTATTATAGGTGCCCCCATCTTTAGAGCCATCTCTTGTATTTTGCATATTTTATTTGCATGCATTTCTCCCAACGATCCACCTAGTACAGTAAAATCCTGAGCATAAACGAATACCAGCCTTCCATCTACAGTCCCATATCCTGTCACTACTCCATCAGATGGTGCTTCAGTCTCTTCCATTCCAAAGTTTGTGCATCTATGTTTTACAAAGGCATCTATTTCTATGAAGCTTCCTTCATCTAATAGCAGATTGATTCTTTCTCTTGCAGTTAACTTGCCGCTTTCATGTTGTTTTTGAATTCTTTTTTCTCCTCCACCAAGTTCTATTTTCTTCTTGGTTTCAAGGAGTTGTTGAATTTTTTCCTTCATTTTTGCCCTCCTTTTAGTTTTCTTCTCTTTCACATAGTTCTATTAATACTCCAAAAGTAGACTTTGGATGTAAAAAGGCAATTTTAGCTCCACCAGCACCATACCTTGGTTTTTCATCTATTAATCTAATTCCTTTTTCCTTTAATTCCCCTATGGCTTTATCAATATCATCTACTCTATAAGCAATGTGCTGAATACCTTCTCCTCTTTTTTCTATAAATTTAGCTATAGGCCCATCTTCTTCAGTAGATTCCAATAGTTCTATTTCAGTATCTCCAATAGGCAGAAAGGCTACCTTTACCTTTTGCTCTTCAACTACCTCAGTGCCTACACTTTTAATTCCCAATACCTCTTCGTAAAATTTTAGTGTTTCATCTAAATTCTTTACTGCTATACCTATATGATCTATCTTTTTCACCATATTACCCCTCCCATTCTTTAATAAGACCTAATACCTTATCCCTAGCTGAATAAGGGTCAAGACTTTTTAGTAGGACCTCTTCAGATAAATTATCTAATAAGTTCTCCTCTAAGGCTTTATCCATTATTAAATTCATTAACTCTTCTTCAACTAATTTCACTATCTCTAGCTTAGTATTTCTTTTCCTTCTCCTGAAAAGTTCCCCAGTTTTTTCTAGATAACCCCGATGCTCCATTATTTTATCTAACAATTTATCTATATTTTCATTCTTGCTAGCAGATACCTTCACTACAGGAGGTCTATAATCCCTACTTTCGTTAAGATCTAAATTCATCTCTATCTCCAATTGGGTTTTGTCAGCCCCATCTAAATCTGCCTTATTTATAGCAAATATATCCGCTATCTCCATTATCCCAGCTTTAATAGCCTGTATATCGTCTCCTAAGTTAGGCACCATTACCATTAATACAGTATCTGCAGTTTTTACTATATCTACTTCAGATTGACCTACTCCAACAGTTTCAATGAATATATAGTCTACTCCATATATATCTAAAACCTTCGCTGCACCCCAAGTAGCCTTAGACATTCCTCCTAAGGAACCTCTAGTACCCATACTCCTAATGAAGACTCCCTTATCTAAAGCTAAATCACTCATACGTATTCTATCCCCCAGGATTGCACCACCAGTAAAAGGGCTAGTTGGGTCGATGGCAATTATCCCAATTTTTTTTCCCCTTTTCCTAAGTTCTTTCGTTAGCTTGTCAGTAAGGGTTGATTTGCCGCTTCCAGGAGGGCCAGTAATCCCAATTACATACGCCCTTCCAGTAAATTTATATAATCTTTTTAAGATTTCTATAGCTTCTTGCTCATTGTTTTCCAACATAGTAATGAGTCTAGCGCAAGCTCTTTTATCTCCCTTTAATAGCCTTTCTCCTATATTCAATCAACGCACCACCTGTATCATCTTTTTAGATTATTCTTAATGTATTCTATAACGTCTTTGGTAGATGTCCCTGGTGTAAATATAGCATCTATGCCTGCTTCTATTAATGCGGGTATATCATCATCAGGTATTACTCCTCCGCCAATTATTAGAACATCATCTACTCCTTCTTCCCTCAATAAATTTACTACCTTTGGGAAAAGATGATTATGAGCTCCAGATAATATACTCATAGCTACTACGTCTACGTCTTCTTGTACTGCAGCTTGCACTATCTGCTCAGGGGTTTGTCTTAATCCTGTATATATTACCTCCATTCCTGCATCCCTTAAAGCTCTAGCTATTACCTTAGCTCCTCTATCGTGTCCATCCAGTCCAGGCTTTGCCACCAAAACCCTTATAGCTTTCTCCATTTAATTCAACCTCCCACTTTTTTCAATTGACAAATGACAGTTGGCAATTAGGGCGACCTTCGGTCGCTAGGCCAAGGAGGTCTAACCCCATGTCCTAAAAGCTAGACCCAAACACTTGTCTAAAGTATTATCGATTGTTCATATTCTCCGAATACTTCCCTTAGTACTCCACAAATTTCACCTAATGTGGCATAGGCTTTTACTGCTTCTAGTATATAGGGCATTAGGTTTTTATCAGTGTTGGCTGCATCTTTTAATTCATTTAATTTGTTTTCTACCTGTTGATTATTCCTTTCTTCCCTCAAAGCCCTCAATTTTTCTCTTTGCAATCTTTCAACCTCTGGATCCACCTTTAATATGTCTTTGTGATGTTCTTCTTCTATCTGGAATTTATTAACTCCTACAACTATTCGCTCTCCCGATTCTACCTCCATTTGGTATTTATAAGCTGCATTTTGAATTTCCTTTTGAATATATCCTTTTTCTATAGCCTTTGGTGCTCCACCTAATTCATCTATCTTCTTAATGTAGTTCATAGCTTCTTCTTCTATTCTATCAGTTAAACTTTCTATATAATAAGAACCTGCTAGAGGGTCTATGGTTTCAGTTACTCCCGATTCATATGCAACTATTTGTTGAGTTCTTAAAGCAATTCTAACTGACTCCTCTGTAGGCAAAGCTAATGCTTCATCCCTTGAGTTAGTGTGTAATGATTGAGTCCCTCCCAATACTGCTGCTAAAGTTTGAATAGTTACCCTTATTATATTATTATCCGGCTGTTGAGCAGTTAGGGTAGAACCAGCTGTCTGAGTATGGAATTTTAACATCATAGATTTTTCATTTTGGGCATTAAATCTTTCCTTCATGATCCTTGCCCATAGCCTTCTGGCAGCTCTATATTTAGCCACTTCTTCTAATAAGTCATTATGAGCATTAAAGAAGAAAGATAACCTTGGTGCAAAATCATCCACATCTAGTCCAGCTTTTATAGCTGCTTCTACGTAAGCAACCCCATTAGCCAATGTAAAAGCTACCTCTTGAACTGCAGTGGAACCTGCTTCCCTTATGTGGTATCCGCTAATGCTTATGGTATTCCATTTAGGCACCTCCTTTGAACAATACTCAAATATGTTGGTTATTAGCCTCATTGAAGGTTCGGGAGGGAATATATAAGTTCCTCTTGCTATGTATTCTTTCAATATGTCGTTTTGAATAGTCCCTCTCAACTTATCCTTGGGTACTCCTTGTTTTTCTGCAACAGCAATGTACATGGCAAGTAAAACGATGGCTGGTGCATTAATGGTCATGGAAGTGCTTACCTTATCTAAAGGAATTCCTTCGAATAGCGTTTCCATGTCCTTTAATGAGTCTATAGCTACTCCTACCTTTCCTACCTCTCCTTCAGATAACGCATGATCTGAATCATATCCAATTTGAGTTGGTAAATCAAAGGCAACTGATAAACCAGTTTGTCCTTGTTCTAGCAAATATTTATATCTTTTGTTGGACTCTTCTGCAGTAGCAAATCCTGCATATTGTCTCATAGTCCAGAACCTACCTCTGTACATAGTAGGTTGAACTCCCCTTGTAAATGGGTATTGTCCAGGAAAGCCCAATTTCTCCTTGTAATCTAAGTCTTTAATATTTACAGGTGTATATAGTCTATCCACTTCAATATTAGAGCCAGTTGTAAACTGTTCTTTCCTTTCTGGAAATTTTTCAATAACCTTCTTAACCTTATTCTCCGTCCATTCCTCTTTTGCCTTATTAATTTTATCTATCTTTTTCTCATCAAACATATTCCGACCTCCTTATGGGAAAACCTTTTATTCCACAAAACACCATTATTCATTATCTATTATATTAATAATCTTATAGATTTTGCAACATAAATTTCATTTTTGTTAAAAATGAAATAAAAATTGCAAAACCTATAAGAATTTTTGGCTATATTGACAAAATATTTGCTTTAATTTAATTTATAAACATCTTTTACATCATGTTAAAAAAAGAGTACTAATGGTGAGCACGTCATTAGTACTGGATTTTATTTGATATGCAATTTGGGTCTACCTCATTGCCTCAAATAAAACAGTATTTTATTTAATATTCTCTTCCTTCCATTTTAAATATCTTCTATAAACTCCCTTAATAGCAACAATTACTGCTTTCTGTGAATAACCAAAAAATCTAGATTCTATTTTTTCTATTATTCCATCTATTCCATCTCTATCTATATTATAACCTATTATCAGATAAGCTAAAAAATCCTTAACTAAATCAGAAATTAATGTTACCATCATATCCTCTATTATTCCCGTCTTAGTATTGATTAAAAATCCTACTCCCACTACTTTATGTACATATGTGGCTGCTGTATCTGATGGCAGCTTGGCATAGGAAACAAAATATACGGTATCCTCTCCAAAATCTCGAACTTTACGCACTACTCCACCCCCCCTTATAATATTCTACAGTGCCTATAAAAATCCTCCCAATATTCTAAAAAAGGCTGCACCTTATAATGCAGCCCTCTTCATTTTAAGGTCTAATATAGCCCTAGCTTCATCTGGAGTGGCTATTTCTCTACCAAGTTCTTTAGAAATTCTTACTACTCTTTCTACTAACAGAACATTAGTGGCTAAAATCCCCTTATCATATAGAATCGTATCCTCAATACCAGTTCTAGCATGCCCTCCTAATAATATGGACATGGTTAGCATTGATACGTGGCTAGGACCTATTCCAGAAACGGTAAAAGTTGAACCTTCTGGTAAAGACTCTATCATATGCAATAGATTTTTAGGAGTACCAGATACAGACCCTCTCACATTCATTACAAGGTTAAAATGTAAAGGAGGTTTTAATATCCCCTTCTTAACTAGGTATTTGGCATTATCAATCATACCTAGGTCAAAGGCTTCTATTTCCGGTTTAATATTGTTTACATACATTTTACTAGCCAATTCTTCAATTAATTCGAAGGAATTTGCATTTACTTGGCTGGGAAAATTGGAAGAACCTGTAGACAAACTGGCCATCTCAGCATTTAAGTCCAACATCTGTCCTCGCCACTCAGCAGTATTGCCTCCACCCCTAGCACCAGTAGAAAGTTGGGTTATAATATCACAATTCCTTTTCTCCAACTCGTCTAAAACTTCCTTATATATCTCTCTATCACAAGTAGGTTTCCCTTCCTTATCTCTTACATGGATATGAGCTATTGATGCCCCTATTTCTCTACATTTTATTATATCATCCACTATTTCCTCCACAGTAATTGGAGTATTGGGGTTCATCTCCTTCGTGGGAACATTGCCTGTAAGGGCAACGGTAATTATGAGCTTTTTCTTTCTATAATCCATAAGAAACCTCCTTAATATACTTTTTGTCCCAATACCTCTTCAGTAGTCTTCTTAATGGCTTTTTCCAATTTATCGAATAACAAATCTACTTCCTCTTTAGTTATATTAATTGGAGGTGCAAGCAATATATGGTCTCCTCTCACCCCATCAACAGACCCCCCACCAGGATATACTACTAACCCTTCTTCCAATCCATTAACAGTTATCTTTCCTTTAACATTTTCAGAAACTTGGAAAGGTTCCTTCGTTTCCTGATCCTTAACAAATTCTATTCCTATCATAAGGCCTTTACCTCTAATATCTCCAACTACTGGGTAATTATATAAGTCCTCAAGCCTTCCCACTAGATAATCCCCTTGTATTGCGCAGTTTTCAATATAATTTTCCCTTTCAATAATCTCCATTACCTTGTCTGCAATTCCACAGGATAATGGGTTCCCAGCATAAGTATGACCGTGTATGAAATGCCCTGAGCCTTCTACCATGATGGTATTAAATATTTCATCATTACATACTGCAGC
Organism: Tepidimicrobium xylanilyticum; assembly: GCF_900106765.1. Classification (NCBI taxonomy): domain Bacteria; kingdom Bacillati; phylum Bacillota; class Tissierellia; order Tissierellales; family Tepidimicrobiaceae; genus Tepidimicrobium; species Tepidimicrobium xylanilyticum. Next base: position 170,463 of record NZ_FNNG01000005.1, on the reverse strand, counting down.
CCCTATGGGAGTATAACCACTACTTAATCCCTTTGCAACGACAAGTATGTCTGGTTTTGCTTCAAAATGTTCTGAAGCCATTCTTTTGCCCGTTCTTCCTGAGCCAGACATAACCTCATCCATGATAAATATTACATCGTATTTATCGCAGATTTCCCTGACCCTTTGGAAGTAAATCTTGTCAGGATGAACACCTGGTGCTGCTGAACCCACCACTGGCTCCGATATGAATGCTGCTATATTTTCTGGACCATGTCTTAATATCTCCTTTTCCAACTCTTCTGCAGCTAATAAACTGGTCTCCTCTAGAGTTTTTGCGCCCCAAGGATTCCTATAGTGATAGAATTGATTGATCTTAGGAAAATTAGCTAAAAACGGATCATATATTTTCCTTCTTCCAATACTACCAGTCATCGACAGTGAACCCATGGTAGCACCATGGTAGGAATTCCACTTGGAAATGACCTTCCATTTACTGGTCTTATGTCCATCCCTCTCTACAAAATATTGTCTCGCCATTTTGATAGCGGTTTCTGTAGCTTCCGACCCTCCTGATACAAAATATACATGGTTTAATCCTTCAGGACACCAATTAACAATTCTCTCGGCACATTTTTCTATGGAATCTACCGTCCAACGAGATAAATGGGTGAAGGCAATCCGCTCTATATGTTGTTTTGCAAATTCTGCCACCTCTTTGTTGCCATGGCCTATATTGGCTACCGCAGAGCCGGAACAACCATCAATGTAACGTTTCCCATCCTCTCCAATGAGATATATGCCTTCTCCCCTTTCAATCCTTGGATAAATCCAATTTTGATTACGATAGAAGACATAGTTCTTAGGCGCTTTGTTTAAACTCATCATAACTCCCCCTTTTTAAACTATCCCACTAACTTATTTAGCTTCACTAGTTGCAAACATGCCTCCATATTCTAATAGCTCTCTATCCAAATCCCCTTCCATTGAAGATACAGCAACTGCTACTACTAAATCCCCCATAGAATTGGTAGAAGTATGGATCTGATCTACTATCCTATAAACTCCGGCAATTAAGGCTATTCCATCTAAGGGTATTCCTAGATTTGTAAGCAGGGCTATGGATATTATGAGTCCTGTCTGTGGTGCAGCGGCACATCCAATTGAAAGCATAGTGGCTGTCAGCACCAACATAATCTGCTGGGATATTGAAATGTCAATTCCATATAGTTGGGCTGCAAATAATACAATTACTCCAAAATAAATTCCGGTACCATTCATATTAGCTGTTGCTCCTAAAGGCAATACGAAACTTGCAGTATCCTTTGGAATCCCCATTTCATTTACACCATTTTTCATGGCTACCGGCAAAGCTGCAGCACTACTACAGGTACTAAAGGCAATTGCCCAGGATTCAAAGGCCTTTTTGAAGAATTTGATGGGGTTTACCCTTCCTATGAAATATATAATAAGCGAATAAAAAACTGCTATAGTAAATATATTAGCCCCATAATCCACCAATATGAATTTAAATACAGGTCCAAAAATCCCTACTCCAAAGGCAGTAACAGCCTTAGCCATAAGCCCAAATACCCCTATTGGCGTAAATTGGATAACGATATCCACCACTCTGTACATCATATCTGACAATCTATCCACCAAATCAACTATTGGTTTCCCTCTTTCTCCCATAAGTAATAGGGCAGCTCCAACGAATATAGCAAAGGATATGATATGGAGCATTTCACCTTCTACTAAAGACTCGAATATGTTTGCTGGGAATAGACCCAAGATGGTCTCAAATACCGTTGGCAGTTCTTGAATCTCTATTGCATCAGCGCTCAATTCAGCAATATTTAGCCCAGCTCCCGGCTTAAATATATTGGCCATTACTACTCCCGTACCTATTGATAAAAAGCCTGTTAATAAGAAGAATATCAAGGTCTTGATTCCTACAGACCTTAGCTTTTTAATCTCATTTAGATTTGCCACACCAGATGTAATGGAAAATAACACTAGTGGAACTACTACCATCCGAATTAACCTTAAGAATAAATCCCCCAATAACCCAAGCCAAGGTACAACAGTTTCTACAAAGGGCGTGTCCTTGCCTATTGCTGATAAAATTGCACCTACGATGATTCCCAAAAATAAGCCTATAAATATCTTATAAGACAATTTAAGCTTCCTTGCTTTCCTCACGCTAATACCCCCTATAACCTAACTAATGTTTATAATATTAAACCCTCTACCCTCCTTTCTTTTGAGGTAACAAAAAACCCAGTATTAATGACACTAAAAATCATTAATACTGGGTTTTATTTGCTAAACAACTTGGGATTAGCCTCGTTGTCACAAATAAAGCAGTACTAAAATCCTTTAAATTTTAAATTTGTTGGTATTATACCATATTTAGAAAAAATTATCAAGAGTTAATTTTCAAAATATTTAATTTATTTCTTCTTTTACTTATACTATATATATTATGTACTAACACTAGAAACACTCACTTATTCAAAAAACACAGAATAAAAAGGTAGCTAAAGTTTAGCTACCTTATGCTCCTTGAAATACCTCTTCAAATTCTTTACTATCAAGAGTTTCCTTTTCAAGTAAAGCTTCTGCTACTCTATGGAGTTTATTTATATTTGCTTTTAACAACTCTTCAGCTTTATTATATGCTTTATCTATTAGGCTTCTCATCTCTCTATCTATGGCCGCAGCCACTTCCTCGCTATAATTTCTTGTCCTTCCAAAGTCTCTTCCTACAAATACTTCTTCATCATCAGTTCCATAAGTCATTGGTCCTAAGTTGCTGCTCATACCATAATGGGTTACCATCTTCCTTGCTAATTTAGTTGCTCTTTCAATATCGTTTTGAGCCCCAGTACTTATATCTCCTAATACTAAAGCTTCTGCTACTCTACCACCTAATAGACTCACCAACTCATCTTCCATTTGGCTTTTAGTCATAAAGTATCTATCTTCTTCTGGTAAATAGGCTGTAAATCCGCCAGCCATACCTCTTGGAATTATGGTTACCATGTGAACTGGATCCGCATTTGGCAACAACCTCGATGTAACGGCATGCCCTGCTTCATGATAAGCTGTAAGCCTTTTTTCCTCTTCACTAATTACCTTGCTCTTCTTTTCTGGTCCGGCTACTACCTTAATAGAAGCTTCGTTTATAATTTCCATAGGGATTTTCTTTAGATTTCTTCTTGCTGTTAATAAGGCCGCTTCATTAGTTAAGTTCTCCAAATCAGCTGGAGAAAATCCTGGAGTCCTTTTAGCTACAACTTTCAAGTCCACATCATCATCTAAAGGTTTATTTCTAGTATGAATTTTCAATATTTCTTCTCTAGCTTTTACATCTGGTAAACCTACATAAATTCTCCTATCAAATCTACCAGGTCTGAGGATTGCAGGGTCTAATATATCTGGCCTATTAGTTGCAGCCATAACTATTATTCCTTCGTTAGTACCAAACCCATCCATTTCTACAAGCAATTGATTTAAGGTTTGTTCCCTTTCGTCATGGCCCCCTCCTAATCCTGCACCTCTTCTCCTTCCAACTGCATCAATCTCATCTATGAAAACAATGCAAGGGGCATTTTTTTTGGCTTGTTCAAATAAATCCCTTACTCTGCTAGCTCCAACTCCTACAAACATTTCAACAAAGTCAGAACCAGAGATGCTAAAGAAGGGTACTCCTGCCTCTCCTGCTACCGCTTTACTTAAATAGGTTTTCCCAGTTCCAGGTGGCCCTACTAATAAAACCCCTTTAGGGATTCTGGCACCTATTTCAATGTACTTTCTTGGATTTTTCAGAAAATCTACTATCTCTTGAAGTTCTTCTTTTTCCTCTTCCAAACCTGCTACATCATTAAAGGTCACCTTATTAGCATCATCATCCTTATGCAATCTAGCTCTGCTTTTCCCAAAGGACATTACCCTGTTGCCTCCGCCTTGGGATTGTTGCATAAATACAAACCAAAAGGCTAGTACGATTAATACCATAAAAATGGTAGGCAATGCAGCGATAAACCATGGCTCAGATGGTTCTGCCTCTGCTGATAAGCTTATTTGATTTGAATCGACTTTTTCCTTCAAATAATCTGTATAAAACGTATTTTTCATTTGCTCCGGTAATAATACAGAAAATTGGGTTCCATCTATAAATCTACCTTTTACGGTATCTCCAATTATTTTTATATTATCTACTTCATTATTTTCCAATCTTATTATTAACTCGGTTACATCAATTTCCTTAATTTGCTCCACATCTTTTCCAATCATACTAACTACAAAAATTATTATGATCAGTAGAAGCAAATAGAGACTTGTTCCTCTAAAAAAATTTCTCAATCCAAGTCCTCCCTTCTAACTTATGTCAAAATTACATTCCTTGATTATAACATATTTTCTTCTAAAAAACAACATTGTCAGTTTTGCTCGAATAAACTCCCTCTTTTAGCGCTGCTACATAAGGTAGATTCCTATATTGCTCAGCATAATCAAGACCATAACCTACTACAAATTCATCTGGGATTTTAAAACCTATATAATCTACTGGAACTTCAGTTTTTCTTCGTTCGGGTTTGTCTAAAAGGGTTACTATTTTTACACTTTTTGCCCTTCTCTTTTTCAAATTATCAGTTAAATACGATAGTGTAAGACCTGTATCTATGATATCTTCTACAATTAAAATGTCTTTATCCTCTACGCTGCAGTCCAAATCCTTAACTATCCTTACTATTCCAGTAGAAGTAGAGGACTTACCATAACTAGATACCGCCATAAAATCCATTAAAACTGGCATATCAATATTTTTAGCTAGTTCAGCCATAAAAATAACAGCACCTTTTAATATGCCAACCAGCATTAGATTTTTTCCCTTATAATCTTCTGTAATCATTCTTCCTAATTCTTTTATCCTAGCTGTAATCTGGTCTTCAGTCAGTAATATTTCCTTGATAATATTTTTCATTTTCTTCCTCCTTAAAAATAATCTTTTTAAATCAATGAAATATCTCTATCATTAAAATCCTTTTAGTATCAGCCGTTATTTTGAATATATTGCTAGTTCTATAACCTACTATCCACAGTATATTATTATCATCGGTTATTATGGGTATCCTATCCCTGCTTTCCTTTGGAATCTTCTCATCAATAAAAAAGTCCTTTACCTTTTTGCTCCCTAACATTCCATAAGGTACAAATCGATCCCCATCCCTTTTATTCCTAATATACAAATTTCCTTCTATTTTATCATAATCAAAGTATTTTTTGAACCTTTCATTTACATTTATTTTTACATTTTCCTTAGAAAATACTTTTGTAACCACCTTAATATCAAGTTGATCTATATAGGTAACTCCATCAAAGGGCAGTTCAACTTCAAAATCTTGCAACCGATGTCCTTTCCCCTTTTCTATAATATAATCATCATAGCTCGTCTTAGCAATAATATTGTAAAGTAAATGGATTTCCTTTCCTGTCTTCCCTTCCAAAAATAGATTTAATACATCTAAAATATGCCTATTGGTAAACCCTTGGAGACTTCCATTTACCTCATAAATACAATTCCTAATAATCCTTAACTGCATGCTTATATCTTCTTTAACGAATAAACGCCCATCCAATACTATACTTTCATTTCCCCTTTTCTTAACTACCCTCTTGTAGGCTACATCAGAATGTTTTTCTAAAAAATTACTATCTACTGTAAATAAATCGGAAGCCCTCCAAAGAGTATCTACAATATTTGGGTTAAAATGCTTTTCAATATATGGAATTAGCTCTAATCTTATCCTATTTCTATTATATACAGGCTCTAAATTGGTCTTGTCCAATCTAGCCTCAATATTTCTATCTTTTAGATACTTTTCTATTTCAACTCTATCTATACCCAAAATAGGCCTTATTATATCCCCATTTTTATATTCCATTCCCTTTAATCCATCAATACCAGTACCTCTAAAGAATCTCATCAATAGAGTCTCCGCTTGATCATTCTTATTATGGGCAACTGCAATTTTTCCTCCACCTATTTGTTTTAATATTTCACGAAAAAAACCATAGCGTAAAGTTCTTCCCGCTTCTTCAGAAGACATTCCCTTTTTCCTCGCATATTCATCCATGTTTACTCTCTTAGAATAAAAGGGTAAATTTAAGTTCTTAGCTAGATTTTCTACAAATTTCTCATCCTCTAAAGCTTCTTTTCCTCTTACACCGTGGTTTAAGTGGGCTATAAAAATGTTAAATTCAATTTCCCTGCTTATCTCCAATAAAATGTATAAGAGGGCCATAGAATCGGGCCCACCAGAAACCCCAACTACAATATTGTCCTTAGGTTCGATAAGATTGAATTTCCTTATAACTTCCAAAACTTTAGCCTTCACAAATATCACCTATATATATTATACATGATGATGTCACCAACTTAAAATAGATTTTACCCCAAAAATAGTAACAAAAACAAAACTGACTATACTAGCTATGAGCAGATAGTCAATTTTATCCAAGCCATTATCCTTTACCTCTATAAGTGAGTTTAATGAGCTTAAATACTCATTAAACTCCACATATTTCCCCTTTAGCCCATCTATTAATAACCGTTTTTCTCTTCTATTTAAAGGAAATTTCTGTACCTTATCTATAACTTCCTCTAAATTCAAAACCAAAGGATTGAATTCTTTTCCTCCTATTAAAGAAACCATAACCATGGTTATGCTAAAAAAAATACTCTTTTTAATATCGCCATTTTCCATCCCCCAAGAGCCAATATTATAAGTTGGAGTATATTCTTTGGTGGGCATATCCCTCCGAGTTAAACTGCCAAAGTCAACAAAATACAGTTTTCCTTTCCCGTCAATTATTATATTATCCAACTTAATATCTGTATATTTATATCCTAATCTATAGATTACATACATAATATCTGTTAAAACCTTCCCAATTTTAAATGCCCTTTTAGGTTCCAGTTTACTCCTGCTCACAATTTCTTTTAGATTATTGCCTTCTATATAATCCATCACTATAAAATGGTAGGCTTTCTCCTGAAGAACAAAATCATCAAAATCATAAACTTTAGGCACAAAGGAAAATACGCTTAGTCCAATCATTGAATTATATTCATTAGTTATAGATAATAGGTCTTTAGATATTTTAACAGCTTTAATATGCCCCTTATCATCTAAAACCTTAAATACTTTACCAAAACTGCCCTTCCCTATTAATTCTATAACCTTATATCTGTTTTTATTCCATTTCCCTACTATTACCATTAAACCACCTAAACTATGTATTCATTGATGACAGAGTCTTCTTCTTTATTAAACATCTTTATGGCACCCTCAAGAGCATAGCCCGTAGGGGTAGTCCCTCCAGTGTGGATTTTCACCATATTCTCTTTCAATTCATCTATATTCTGGGTGAAATCGGACAATAGCTGATAGTATCCATCTTCCCCCGGATATACGATTAATCCTATCTGATTTTCTCCTTTTCTTTCTTGAAGGAATAGCAACAATTCTAATACGCTTTTTCTGGCTATATCCATTTTATTCTTCATACTCCCACTAGCATCCAATAGTATTAAACACTTTAAAGAAATTTCATTGCTTATCTTATCTATCATATCTATGATTTTATTCCTTTCAGCAGGGTTTATATCATATATATCGGTGTTTGAAATAGATTTCAATTCCTTTTTTACGACTTCTTCAATGGTTGTATAAACAGAAGTCATAGTAACCCTGCTTAGTGCTAATGAAAGGTTTTCTAAAGTAGTTAATTCACATATTCCTCCACCCTTTTCAGCAATGTCCTCTAGTTCCCTAATAGAACTTTTATCCTTTTGGCTGTCAATAATCCCTATAGTATTTACTCTAATTCCTTTGTTTAAGGCCAATTCAGCAATGCTGGATGGCTCTGGTCCCACATTAGATTGGCCATCAGATACTACTATTATTTGATTTAACATAGGTTTACCTCCTCAATTGTTTTATATGGATTATTGACACTTTTATAAAATATATACCATTTATTCTACCGTCTTCCAAAACTTGGTCACCAATAAGGTCATATCGTCTTTAATTTTACCACCACTGGCTTCTTCTGCAGCTCTTATTATTTCTTCCGTAATCTTCTTTGGATTTAAACTGTTAATTCCAGCAATTACATCCCTCATCCATATTTCCACATCATCAACAACCTCATTAGCTTCTAATACCCCATCAGACATCATAATGATAACATCGCCATCATCTAAATAGCCTTCATATACATTAAAATCGATGTCTTTTAGAATCCCTACTGGCAATGATTTGCTGTTTATTATATCTACTCTATTCTTTCTTCTAATAAAGGTTGCAGGTGCCCCAGTCTTTATTATCTGCAGTTTACCAGTATATAAATCTATTAAGGAAATATCAAAGGTAGTAAATACTTCATCATTAGATTTCAACATTAATATGGAATTTATAGTCTTTAAGGCCAGTTCCTTATCAAATTTTGCTTCTAAAAACTTCTCTAATAGATTGATGGCTATTCTGCTTTCATTATTGGCTTTTCTCCCTGCCCCCATTCCATCGCTTAGGGCTACAAAATAGCTGTTTTTATTTTCTCCAAAGGTATAATTATCTCCGGAAATATTATTATTCTCATTAGTTCTTGAAGCCACCTCTGTAATGGCACTATATCTATTACTCTTTATCAATTTCAATCTTTGCCTATCCTTTTTATTTTGACCTATGCTATACTCCCCTTTTAAGGGAATCCCTAAAGAGTTTGAAACAATCCTTCTTATATTTTCCAAACTATTTTCCTTTTTATAGGCCTTGTCCACTTCTATATAGACTTCTATATCCTTATTCTCTAATTCTGCTACTACCACTTCCTTAACGTTTACTCCATTATCTTTTAAGCAGGTAAATATAGTATCCTCCATGTCCTCTTTAAATATTGGATTAATATAAATTTCTTTAGCCATATCCTCCATTATGTCTGCAACACCTTTCAACTGTTCTGAAACTAATAACCTGTTTTCCATTATTTTATCTTTCCATATTCTGTTTAGTTTATAATTGTTGAAATATGTGCTTATCTTATCTATTACCTCTCCTCTACTTATACAATAATCCTTAATCAACTGGGGCAAATTTTCCTCTTTTAAAGGCACTCTATCTTCCAGCAAAATTGCTATTTTAAACATGGAATTATAGGTAGTGTAAAAACCCTCTTCCCAACAAAATTTTCTCATACCACAACTTGAGCAAATTGAATTAGCCACTTGGTCTATAATCTCGTAAATTTCATTTACATTATATCCTCCTAAATTCACTGAATCCTGGAAGGTTTGCCCTAATTCTCTAAATACTTGGGAAATTTCATTTAACCTTCTTGCTGCCATTTCATCTTTTTTACTGGAATAGGTTTTTTCCTTAGCTCTTTTACCAATTAATCTCATTTCATTACCCAAATAGCCATCCAAAAAATTAAAGGATATAATGAATAGAACAACTCCTCCAACTAATTCTTTTATGTTTAGAAAACTTATTCCAAACCCATTTATATAAAAGGATATTATTCCATTGCCAAGTAGAAATCCAAGTACGGAACCTATCTTCCCCAAATCCTTAAATACTCCTGCTAATAAACCAGAAAGTCCATATATAGCAAGCAAAAATGGCATCTCTGGCTGGGATATATGGGAAACCATACCCAAAACTATTCCTACAGTTCCCCCAATCAAAGCCCCTTCTCGATATCCAGAAAAAAGTATAAATAATATACTGACAATATTCTTAATTGAAATACCAAAAACAATAATATTATGAAGCCCAGAAAGTACTAAAGCTACCATAATAAAAGTAGATATAATCCTTTCATTATTATAAATCCTACTGCTTTTATCATAAGACAAACTATACAGAAAAACATAGGTCAAAGTAAATATGGCTATTCCCTCAAAGACAATAATAAATAGGTCATAGAAAAATAATCTATCAAATATCAATTGGTAGAATAGCTTGACCAACACAGATAAACTACTAGCTAAAAATGATGACTTAAGTATTGAAAGCCCTCGAATCGATTTAAAGCGGTTAAATGATATCCATATAATCAACATTCCAACTATATAATCCATTCCTTGGAAACCATGATAAGTAAGTATCCCCAATATAGAAGATAGTAAAATGCCGATATTACTCTTTCCAATTAAAGTATTAGCTGCTATGAATGCTAAACCAAAAGGAGTAAGCTTGTCTATTATATTTGCTCTACTAATAAAAAAAGCTAATACAAAATATAAAACCCAATCCCAACTAAATGCACTGATCCTGCATCGTTTTTTCCCTTTACTTAAAACATATTCCTGCTTTAACATTCTATTCCCCCTATCCCTTTATCTTATAAATACATGTTACCAAGAAAGGGGAAAATATTTTGTCAATACTTCTTGCAGGACATAAGAAATTTTTGACATAATCAATTTATATTTCTGTTATTTCCTAATATTTCTTAGTTAACAGGCGGATACCATAGGTAAAGGAACAAAAAATATAAAAAACCGGATAAATCCGGTTTTATAAGTCCATACTTCTGCTTCTATGCCTATGACCAATGCCTCTTCTACCTTCTCTCATTTTTAGCTGGTCTTGCTTTTCGCTACTATCCTTTAAAAACTTGGATAATTTATCTTCAAATGACATATATTTTTGCTTTTCATCTGTCCTATTCCAATCGATTTCAATTGGTTTAGTAGTCTTTGGTTTTGCTTGTCTAATAGAAAGGCTTATCTTACCATCCTCTGATATGGATAAGATTTTCACTTTAACTTTTTGGTCTCTTTTTAAGTAGTTGGCTACCTTTTCAACATAGTCATCAGATATTTCTGAAATGTGGACTAACCCACTTTTCCCTTTGGGTAATTGGACAAATGCTCCAAAGTTTGTAATACCTGTGACTGTGCCCTCAACTACTTCTCCAACAGTTATGGGCATAAATAAACAATTCCTCCTTATAATAATTATTCTTTTATATAGTATATATTAGAAAAGGATTGTTGTCAATGAATTCTACTTTCTAAAAAATTTTAATATGCCTTTTTCCTTGTTCTTATCAATATACATTATTTCCCCAGGCTTTATCATCTTTAAATCTTCTCTAGCGGTTTTTTCTATAAATGATAAGGAGTCCTTGTTTTCGATTTCCTCTTTTAATTCTTCTATTTCTCCTTCTAACTGGGATATAGCTTCTTCCTCCATGACTTTCTTATTTTTTAATTCCTTAAGCATCAAGCTTTGGCTAATTAATGTTTTGCTGAGCCAAAAAATGAACAATATAGCTATAATATGTAACAATTTAAGCTTTGGCTTTTTCTTTCTTTTCCTCCTTCGTTCCATATTAATCACCTCTATCTAATATATACATTCTATACGTTTGTTAAAATTCCTCTATTTTTTACTGGATAAAATCCTTTTATATTTTTTTATATCATTAAAAGCTTCTCTAGGTACTCTCTTTATTCTATTAATCCTATTCTTTTTAAGGGCTAGTATGCCCCTTACCTTCACAATAGGGAATTTTATAATCCTTAATACATTCCTTATCAATATTATAAACCCTTTAAATAGTTTTAGCCATAAAGGAAATAGTATTTTACTCAACAATTTCAAATAAATAATTCCACCAATTATGAAACCGATGAAAATATATCCTCTTAAGCTGCTCCAACTGCTCTTATTGAGTATATAAAAGAATATAAAAGATAAAAAAACCCAAAACAACAAGTCCTCTAATACGGTAACTATTTTATTAGGATTACAATAGTATCTAATAGCCCTATAAATGTCAAAAGCTAATCCAAATATCAACCCTCCGTATACAGAAGTCAAAAATATATAAAGTTGAACTTTAATAGTACTCTCCATATGATACCCTACCTATTTGAAAATTTTCCCTACTATTTTACCCCTTTGAGATATACCTTTGTCCATATAGTTTATACCATTAATAATTCCTTCTATTCTTATATTTCCATCGTCTAAATTCAATTTACCCACGTTAAGCCCTTCTCCCTTAATTACCATACCTCCTTTTATTGTCTTTAGAATTATTGTATTATCATTAAAGCTTTCAACCTGCTCTACTCCCGTTATGGTGACTCTATTTCTGTCTTCTATTAGAATATTTTGATTCTTAATGTTCCCCCTTATTTCGTTCACTCCTATTCCCTCCTAGTCCTTTCTTATTAATATTTATGAACAAAAAAAGGCTTTTAGAACAAAGCCTTTAATCTATAGTCCTATATAATTTTTCCGCCTCATCTTTCTTTACATTATCCTTTACCTCTAAAACTTCTATTTTCATAGCCCCGGTCCCAAAATTTATTTCCACTATATCTCCGATTTTAACCTGATCACCAGGCTTAGCCATTTTGCCATTTAATAATACCCTTCCTCCCTCACAAGCTTCCTTGGCTACAGTTCGTCTTTTTATGATTCTAGCATTTTTTAAGAATTTGTCGATTCTCAAGCCTTTCCCTCCTTACCATAAAAAAATCAGGTCCAAGACCTGATTTTTTTACTTATTGACCGCTTCTTTTAGTCCTTTTCCAGCCTTAAATACTGGTGCCTTTGAAGCTGGTATTTTAATAACCTCTTCTGGATTTCTTGGATTTCTTCCTTCTCTAGCTTTCCTGTCTCTTACTTCAAAAGTACCAAATCCAACTAATTGCACCTTATCTCCTTTTGCTAATGCTTCTTCTACAACAGCCATAAAAGCATTCAATGCAGTTTCCGCATCTTTTTTAGTTAGATTCCCTTTTTCTGCCATGCTGGCAATTAATTCAGCTTTATTCATTATAAATTCCTCCTCTTTTCCTAATGTTTACTCATTTAACTTAAGTTATTCTATATAGTTTCTAAAAATCCTTCTTATTGTGCAATATTTTTGATAAGTTACTAAAATTTATGTAGCTTAGCTTTATCCCAAAGTCTATCCATTTCTTCTAGAGTCATTTCTTCTAGCTTTTTACCCATTTTTCTACTTTCATTCTCCATAATCTCAAACCGACGAATAAATTTGTTGACAGTTTTGTTTAACGCAATTTCAGGATTAACATTCAAGAATCTACAAACGTTGACAACAGCAAACAACAAATCTCCCAATTCTTCCTCTATTTCCTCGACATCACCACCTTCAATATTATTAATCAGTTCCATAACCTCTAGATACTCTTCCTTCACCTTGCTCAAAGCACCATCTACACTATCCCAATCAAATCCCATTTGTCCTGCCCGCTCTTGAACCTTATAACTTTTCATCAAGGCTGGAAGATGAGGTATATCTTTTAGTGTGTCAGTAAATGTAGATATGCCCTTCTGCCTATATTTTAACTTATTCCAATTATATACTACTTCATCAGAATTTTCTACTTTTTTTTCACCAAAAACGTGAGGATGTCTATATATTAGTTTATCGTTTAATTTAGTTGTAATATGATATAGGTTAAATCTTCCTTCCTCTGAAGCAATTTGGCAGTGGAATACTATTTGAAAAAGTAAATCCCCTAACTCTTCAATTAGCCCCTCTTCATCCTTTCTATCTATTGCATCTACGACTTCGTAGGCCTCTTCTATAATAGATTGTCTTATGGTTTCGTGAGTCTGTTTTCTATCCCAAGGGCAACCTTTCTCGCTTCTTAGCCTCTTCATTGTACCTATAATATCGGCAACATCATACAATTTTTTAATTATTTTATCCACTTTCGGGATATATATACTCGTTAAAGAGTCTATGTCATCTATCCTATCTAATTCATAGATTGGGATTTTATAAAGTTTTTCTTCTCCCTTCACTCCTGCTCTATTTACAACGTATATTTCATACTCATCCCCATATACCTCTGAAAGCACAAGCTTTACATTAGAAGCGACTCTCCTATTATACACTTGAGTTATAATATAATCAATATTTATATCTATATTATTTATATCAAAATCAGCTCCATCTACTATTTTAAGTCCATTAACCGGATCCTTTTTCACCAATTCAAGGATCGGCTCTATAAAACTCACACCAGTTAAAAGCTCTATATCTATATCTTTATCTTCACTTTTAAAAAGTAGCTCCACCGTCTTCTCAGCTACCATAGGATTCCCAGGAACTATATAATTTATCGACTTATAATTCCTAGCTTTTGTAATTAAGTCGTCAACTATATATTCATATACACGGGTGAAATCCTCTTTTATATCGTATACATAATCATAGGATTCATAAGGGATGTTATTTTCCTTAAAATACCTAATAGCAGGGTGTTTTGCTGTCCTCAAAAAATTTCTATCCCCGCTATTTATTCTATTTATTACACCTATAGTTAGGTAATCTATATCACCAGGCCCTAATCCTAGAATATGAATTTTCCCCATATCCTTTTCTCCTTTGCAATAAATTTATCTTTTAATCAATTTAAGTTTCAATAATAAATTACCTATTCTATCCCCTTTAGGTAATAGATTAAAATCTTCATATGTCAACGAACCGGTTACAAGTAATAATACCCCATAGGATATAACCCCTAAAAATATAGCAATTACCGTTGATAATCTATCCCCTATTATACCCAATAAAGCTAGATAACTTACTCTTGCAACAAGGGCCATTCCCAAGGAAGAGACCAATGGTTTTATAAACAGTTCTTTAATATTCAGCTTCAACCTAGTATATTTTTTTACACTGATTAAATCCAACCCAGCAGCAATAAAATAAGCTGTTACAGTACTTATAGCTGCACCCTTTATATTTATGCCCTCGATACCAGTTAATACAAAAGTAAGGACTACTTTCCCAACTGCTCCTATTAATAAGTTTTTCACAGATATCAAAGGCTTCCCTAGCCCCTGTAAAATTGCTGTAAGGGATTGAACTAAGGTCAAAAATATGACACTAAAAGATAATATGGAAAGTATTTCTCCCGTACTAGCTATGCTTTCTGGAGTATTTTTAAAATACAATAGATTTATAATTGGTCTAGATAAAACGAATAAGCCAAAAGCACAAGGCAGTCCTATTAATAGCGTTACCCTAATTCCCGAAATACTAATACCCCTTATTTCATCAAATCTCTTTTTCACATTTGCCTCGGATATGGCTGGTACAAGACTAATTGCCAAAGCAGTAGAAAATACCTGAGGTAGATTTATTAGAGTTTGGGCTAAACCCGTTAACTGACCATATAATTCATTGGCCTCTCCTGCACTAAATCCTATGCTTTGAAGCCTTTTAAATACTAATAGGGTGTCTATGGTATTCATTATGGGAACAATGGCTGACCCTATAGTTATTGGAATTGCAATAGATAATATATCCCTTATTATCTTCCCAGCAGACTCTTCTTCAAGAATTAATCCAGTTTCTATTTCCTTTCGAATTTCACTTTTCTTAGATAGATATATAAATATGATAACTACAGCTCCTGCCATAGCTCCCATAGAACCACCAAAAGAAGCTCCCCCTGCAGCTATATGGGTTCCCCGATCAAGTAATATATAAGTCAAAACCAAACCGGCAGTTACTCTAAAAAACTGCTCCACAATTTGAGATAAAGCTGTTGGAGTCATAACTTGTCTCCCCTGGAAAAAGCCTCTAAAAGCTGCCATAATAGGTACAAAAAACAAGGCAGGAACCAAAGCTATTAAAGAATAATAAGCCTTTTCATTTCCCAAAGTCTTTACAATGGATTTGGCATTTATAAAAACGAATAGGGATGTCACTAAGCCTGCTAAAAACAATCCAGATAAAGCAACTTTAAAAACCTTATGAGCACCCTTATAGTCCCCCAAAGCTCGTTTTTCTGAAACCAGCTTGGCAATAGCTACTGGAAACCCAGCTGTAGATAGTGTTAATAGTAATACATATAAAGGATAGGCAGTTTGATAATAACCCATTCCTTCCGTCTTGATTATATTGCTAAGGGGTATCCTGTAAAAAGCCCCTAGTATTTTTACTATAACTCCAGCAATTCCAAGAATAGCTGCTCCTTTCAAAAAGTTATTCTTACTCATTATTTCTTCCCCCTACTACCATTTAATACAAACTAAACTTATTATACCAAAAATATATTTAATATAATATAACATTATAACTACAAAGAGCAATAGATAATAAATAATTTAGCCTACCAAAAGGTAGGCTTCTTAACTTTCCATCTGTCTTGATAAAAATCCAGCTGCTGTTTCTATTAATTTTACTTCCGTTTCTCCCATTACCGCATCAGGTTCTTTTGATGCTAAAATTACAGTCCCTATAGGGTCCCCTTGTGCTATTATGGGTGCTATTGCCTGAGCAGTATACTCAGTGAAGCTTTCGTCATCATAAAATAGCCTAATGACTTTATCACTGACATTAGCTAAATGGGTAGTTCTGGACTCCATAATCCTTTCTAATTCTGGACTAATTCTTTTATCTAAAAATTCCTTTTTAGAACCACCAGCAACAGCAATTATATGATCTCTATCTGAAATAATAGCGATGTACTTAGTGGATTCATGTAGGGATTCACAGTATTCATTAGCAAATTCATTTAATTCTCCAATAGGTGAATATTTTTTTAATATTACTTCCCCATCTCTATCTGTAAATATCTCCAAAGGATCTCCCTCTCTAATTCTTAATGTCCTTCGAATTTCCTTAGGTATAACGACTCTACCTAAATCGTCAATTCGCCTTACTATACCTGTTGCTTTCATTTTTTCCCTCCTCAAATAAATTTGTTGTGTATTTATTATTTTACTAATAGGAATTTTTTATACATTTATGGTAATCTTAACTTAAAGTGTTTACATTAAAAATAGCCTTCACCGCATGGTAAAGGCTATTCCTTTTTAGCACTTTTATCCATATAAATCTTGATATCAGCTTTTCCCTTTAAATCTAAAATCTTTTCATTGTGTTTTTTATTCTTAAGTTCTTCCACTACTTCCTCTTTTAAATCCTCATAACTATCAATTCTATCCTCTAATAATATAATATGATAACCAAGCTCCGTCTTAATTAGCTCGCTAATCTCACCTATCTCTAAATTAGAAGCTGCTTCCCCTAAAGGCTCATATGCCTTTAAAATGGTATCTTTAGTGAAATAACCTAAATCTCCCCCTTGTATTGCCGATTCGGAATCTACTGATTCCATTATCACTAGGGTATGGAAATCCTCCCCATTTTTTAGTTTCTCTAAAATCCTATTGCCTTCCTCTTCTGTCTTTACTAAAATATGGCTAATCCTAAATTTTACAAATGAATCCTTATTTTCATTAAAATAATTTTTTATTTCCTCTTCTTCTAACTCCACCTCATTGAAAAAAAACTCCTTATGCTTTTCAAAGGTTAACACCCTTTTTACATCTCTCATAATAGCTTCTTCGGAAATTTCGTTATCCTCCAAGAATCTTCTAAATTGTTCTTCCCCGCCAAATTCAGTTATATAATGATTTTTTAGAGCTCCTTCTACTTCTTCATCAGTAACCTGTATATTGTTTTTCTCCAATTCCTCATTTATTACTTTATCAAGAATCAAAGTCCCTAGTAGATCTTCTTTAAGCACATCTTCATATGTCTTGTTTTCTCCTACTTCTTGAGATAATATTTCCTTACCATATCGCATTTGGCGCATCTTTTTTGCCAATTCAAAATCTTTATCAAATTCTTCTTGAGTGATTACTTCTCCATTTACTTCAGCTATTATACCCTCTTTTTTGCTCCTACTAGTACAACCTATAACAACCCAGGATATTAATCCAATTATTACTGCTAAAAATAAAAGTCTTTTATTTAGTCTTGACACTCATAACTCCTCCCCAATGAATATACTTATATTATACAGCACTTGTCGAATTATAGAAACCTGTAATTTTTTCAATTAATTCCTTTAAATCCGATAACAAATCCTTGGTACTTCTGAATCTGAAGGAAGGATTATTGGATAAATCAAAACTAATTCTTTGCCCATATTCCTTAGATAGGTAGTGAATTAAATTAGGTGAAATATGGTCTACTGAATCGAATTCTAAAATTATCGTATTTCCAATTTGATTAATATTCTTTATATGGCATGAGCTTGCATGATTCTTTATATAAGAAATATCCATTAAATTTTTAACTTCTTGAGGTACATCTCCAAATCTATCAATAAGCTCATCTAATACTTCTAAATAATCTTTTGTATCTCTAATAGCAGCTATTTTTTTGTACACTTCGATTTTCTGTTCTTCATCTTCAATATATCTATCAGATATATACCCGTCTATGGTTAAATCTATAGTAGTGTTTATACCTTCTTCCACAATTTCTCCCTTAAGCCTTTTGATGGTTTGATTCAAAAATTTTACATATAGATCATATCCTATAGCTTCGATATGTCCATGTTGTTCTACTCCTAAAAGATTTCCAGCCCCTCTTATTTCCAAATCCCTCATGGCTATTTTAAAACCAGCACCAAATTCAGTAAAATCCTTTATAGCTCTCAATCTCTTCTCAGCCACTTCAGTCAATACTTTATCTTTTTGATAGGTTAAATATGCATAAGCAACTTTATTAGTTCTTCCAACCCTCCCCCTAAGCTGATACAATTGGGACAATCCCATTTTATCTGCATCATATATGATAATAGTATTTACATTTGGAATATCCAAACCCGTCTCAATAATGGTCGTACAAACTAGTACATCATATTCGTGAGCTATAAAATCCATCATTACTTTTTCTAATTCTCTTTCGCTCATTTGTCCATGGCCTATTGCAATTCTAGCCTCTGGTACCAGTTTTTTTAATTGCACTGCCATTTTATCTATATTTTCAACCCTATTATATACAAAATACACTTGACCCTTCCGTCCCATTTCCTTTAATATGGCTTCACGAATCATCTGCTCATTAAATTCTAAAACATAGGTTTGAATAGGATATCTTTCCTCTGGTGGTTCATCTATTATGCTCATATCCCTAATACCTATTAAAGACATGTGTAGAGTCCTGGGAATGGGAGTAGCTGTTAAAGTCAGTACATCTATGCTCTCCTTCAATTTCTTTAAAGTTTCCTTATGCTTTACTCCAAAACGCTGCTCTTCATCTATTATCAAAAGCCCTAAATCTTTAAATACCACATCTTTGGATAATAACCTATGAGTGCCTACTACTATGTCCACAGTCCCCTTCCTCAACCCTTCAATTATGGCTTTCTGTTCTTTGGCCGTTTTAAACCTGCTTAACATGGCTACATTAACTGGAAAGTCCTTAAACCTTTCTATTATGGTATTATAATGCTGTTGGGCTAATATGGTAGTAGGTACTAAAAAAGCTACCTGTTTTTCATCCATAATGGACTTAAAGGCAGCCCTTAGGGCTACTTCCGTCTTGCCATAGCCTACATCCCCACACAGGAGCCTATCCATAGGCTTATCCTTTTCCATATCCTTTTTTATCTCTTCTATGCTCTTAATTTGAGCCTCTGTTTCCTCAAAGGGAAAAGAATCCTCAAATTGATTTTGCCATATGGTATCCTTTGAAAAGGAAAATCCCTTCTGACTTTCTCGTTTTGCATATAACTCCAGTAAGTCTTTAGCCATATCCTCTACGGCTTTTTTAGCCTTTTTTTTAGTTCTTACCCAATCCTGACTGCTCAGTTTATTAACCTTTGGTTTTACCGAATCTGCACCTATGTATTTTTGTATAAGATCCATCTGGTCTATGGGTACATATAGCTTGTCATTTCCCTTATATCTTATAGTAAGATAATCCTTAATAACCCCTTGAATATTTAACTGTTCAATACCTTCATATACTCCTATTCCATGGTTTTCATGGACTACATAGTCTCCCAACTTTAAATCTGAAAAGTCGATGGTATCCTTTTTAGACTTTATCTTTCTCTTCCTCGTTTCCTTAGAAGAACCAAATATTTCCTTGTCTGAAATAAAGGCTAACTTTATATCCACATATTCAAATCCTTCATTGATACTGCCGTCAGTTATAAAAATCTGACCCGACTCAATATTTCTATCATGATCCTCAACAAAGCTGCATATAAGACCTAGATCCATTAAAGTGGATTGTAATCTTTTTCCCCTTTCCTCAGTCCCAGAAAAAATTATAACCTTATAACCCTTATGCTTATAATCTTCTAGCTCCTCTTTTAAATATTCCATATCATTGTGATAAGGTTGCATAGATTTAGTTGTAAATTTTACTATGGACTCCAGCTTAAACTGAGACTCATATCTTAACAAAGGAGAATTAGCTATAATAATCTTTTCCTTTATATCTGCTACTATGTTCTTATATTTGTAGTTAATATTCTCATGTTCAGGCAGTACTTCACCAACTTCTAAACAGTCAGAATATTTAAACAGGAATTGTTCCCTTATGTTTTTTACCCTTTCTTCTATTCTAGCTGGTTCATCTATAAAGACAATACTATCCTCATTAAAATAATGCAATAGGCTAGATAAATATCCTTCTGGAATAAAGGGAATAACCATATCCATATTGGATACGTATATTTTCTCCTTAACCTCTTCAATATAAGGCAAAAATTTATCCTCTATATTTTCTTTAATTTTAGAGTTCTGTCCCAATTTAGCTGTAGCCTTTTTTACTGCTCTTTCAAT
This sequence comes from Tepidimicrobium xylanilyticum, assembly GCF_900106765.1. Lineage (NCBI taxonomy): Bacteria > Bacillati > Bacillota > Tissierellia > Tissierellales > Tepidimicrobiaceae > Tepidimicrobium > Tepidimicrobium xylanilyticum. The sequence continues at coordinate 149,812 of NZ_FNNG01000005.1, read as the reverse complement.
AGCTTTTACTACCTGATCCCTAAAACTATCCAATAATAATACTTCCCTTACTGGGGGGATATATACGGATTCCACCATTTCTAAAGACCTTTGGGTTTCTACGTTAAAAGTCCTTATAGAGTCTATCTCATCATCAAACAACTCAATTCGATAGGGATTGTCATTGTTAGGAGGGAAAAAATCCACTATTCCACCTCTAACACTAAACTGGCCTATCCCTTCAACCATATTCTCTCTATGATAACCGCTATCTATAAGTTTTGAAATTAGCTGATCTAATTCAAGCCTAGTATCATAATCTATTTTTATGGAATTACCTTTAAACAAGGCCGGACTCATTAATCTATTCAATACTCCTTCAATGTGGGCTACAACAATTATTGGTTCTCCTTCAGCTAAGCGGGAAAGTATCTTAATCCTATTATTAATCCTCTCAGAGCTAATTGCATCTACTTTGTAAAACACCACATCCCTATTGGGATACAGCTCTACCTTTCCCTTAAAAAAGGTTTTAATGTCCTCGTATATTCTTTCAGCTCTCCTTTCATCATAGGTTAGGATTAAAATCTGCCTATTTAAATGTTGATTTAAGGCATAACAAAAATGCCCTATGTTAGCATCTATTATTCCATAGGTGGATATAGATTTCCTTTCCTCTATGTCCCTTATTAACTTCTCATAGGAACTTAAATCTTCAAATGGGTCGATAAACATATTTGGCATATTATCAGCACTCCTTATTTTAGGCATGTTCTTAAGCCCAGAAATTAATTCCTGGGCTTGTTTTCTCTTCTATTAAATTCATTCATTGCTTTATCTATATCATATTGAAGAATGGTTTCTACTGCTAAAGCAGCTTTCTCTATGGCTTGGTCTATATCCACTCTTTCATCTTTTGTAAATTGGCTTAATACAAAATCCGCCAGATCTTGTCCTTCCTTTTTATTACCTATTCCAATCTTTATTCTTGGGAAATTTTCTGTTTGGAGATGATATATTATGGATTTCAATCCATTGTGAGAACCAGCACTACCCTTTTTCTTTATCCTTATAGTACCAAATTCTATATCGATATCATCCACTACAACTATTATATTTTCTGTTGGCAATTTATAGAAATTATATAAATCCAATACTGCCATTCCACTATTATTCATATAAGTATGAGGTTTCATAAGGAGTACCTTTTTACCAGCAATTATCCCTTCTCCGCATACCGATTTAAACTTTATTTTATTAATCTTGATATTGTTTCTACTAGCTAATAAATCTATAGCATTAAAGCCTACATTATGCCTAGTATTGGCATAAGCTTTGCCAGGATTCCCTAAACCGATTATTGCAAACAATCTATCACCTCTTGAACTAATCAAACAATATGCTCACAGATTCATTTTCATGTATTCTTCTTATGGCTTCAGCAAATATTGGCGCTATGCTCACTACTTCTATCTTTTCAATTTTCTTATCCTCAGTCAAAGGTATAGTATTGGTAACAACGAATTTTTCAATAACTGAATTTTCTATTCTCTCAATAGCTGGACCAGATAGTACAGGATGAGTAGCACATGCATATACCTTTTCAGCTCCAAAATCTTTCAATACCTGCGCAGCTTTAGTTATTGTGCCACCAGTATCTATTATATCATCAACTAAAATAGCATTTTTGCCTTTAATATCTCCAATCACGTTCATCACTTCGGAAACATTAGCTTTTGGACGCCTCTTTTCAATAATGGCTATAGGTAAGTCTAATAAATTGGCAAAAGTTCTTGCCCTAGCCACACCACCTATATCTGGAGAAACGATTACAGTATCATCATGAATAAGGTCCTTGAAATATTTAGCTAAAATTGGAACTCCAGATAAGTGATCAACTGGCAAATCGAAATAACCTTGAATCTGACCTGCATGTAAATCCATACTTACAACCCTATCGATACCTGCTATTGTCAACAAATCTGCTACTAATTTAGCTGTAATAGGTTCCCTTGCTTTAGTTTTTCTATCCTGTCTAGCATAGCCATAATAAGGTATTACTGCATTAATTCTGCCTGCTGAAGCTCTTTTGAAAGCATCTATCAATATTAATACTTCCATTAAATTATCGTTCACTGGAGAACAAGTAGGTTGAATAATATATATATCATGCCCTCTAACGGTTTCATCAACATTTACGAATATTTCACCATCACTAAACTTTCCTACTTCACATTTCCCTAAAGGTATATTTAATTCCCTACAAATGCTTTCTGCCAACCCCTTATTAGCATTTCCTGAAAAAACTTTAATTTTTCCCCTCTGTAATTCCATTGATAATTCCTCCCATTAGTTATTCTCTCTTTAAACCTTTTCTTTCCACCCATCCATCTTTGTTTATCTGCCTTGCCCTTGCAATGGAAAGGCAACCTTCTCCAACTTCTTCAGTAATAGTAGAGCCTGCTGCAACATAACCCCATTTTCTCACAATTACAGGAGCTACTAAATTAGTATTACTTCCAATAAATGCATTGTCTTCAACTAAAGACCTAAATTTAGAACGGCCATTATAATTAACAAACACCACACCACAACCAATGTTTACATTTTTACCGACATCTGCATCTCCTATATAGGCCAAATGCCCTGCTTTAGAATTATCTCCAATGGTAGAATTCTTTACTTCTACAAAATTCCCAATTTTTATCTTATTTCCTAAATGGCTATTTGGCCTCAAATGAGCATAGGGTCCAATCTTACATTCATCGCCTACGGTACTTTCAGTAATTGTAGATGAATATATTTGCACGCCATTGCCAATCTTACTATCCTCAATTCTACAATTTTCACCTATAATGCAATCTTCTCCTATTATAGACTTCCCAGTAATTACGGTTCCCGGATATATTATACTATCGTTTCCAATAATAACATCGGGTTCTATATAGGTATTTTGTGGGTTTATTATGGTTACTCCCTTTTCCATATGTTCTTTATTAATTCTTTCTCTCATAATCCTCTCACTGAAGGATAATTGCACTCTTGAATTAATGCCATGGATTTCGTTAGAATCCTCTATTGCATAGGCACCAACTCTGCTCCCCTCTTCCTTTAAAATTGTTATCACATCGGTAATATAATATTCACCTTGAGCATTATCATTTGTAATATTGTTTAAGGCTCTTTTAAGCTTTTCTCCTTTAAAACAATATATACCCGAATTGATCTCTTTAATTTTTAACTCTTCTTCCGTTGCATCTTTATGCTCTACAATTTTTAATATTTGACCTTTTGAGTCCCTAACAATTCTACCATAACCAGTTGGATCTTCCAAGTGAGCAGTTAAAACTGTGCCATCGTAACCATTATTTTCATGGTAATCAATAAGCTTCTTAATAGTTTCTCCTGTTATAAGAGGGGTATCACCATAAAGAATAACCACATTGCTATGATCTTCAATATAATCAATAGCCTGCATAACTGCATAACCAGTGCCATAAGGATATTCTTCTCCAATAGGCTGGGTCTTAAAAACCACATCCCACTCATTAAACTCCTCCTTGACCTTATCTCCCATATGGCCTACTATTACATAGTTCTTCTCTATATTAGCATTTTTACTAGCCCTTAATACATATTCCAACATGGGTTTCCCACATATCTTATGTAACACCTTAGGAATTTTCGATTTCATCCTTGTACCTTCTCCTGCTGCTAATATAATTGATATATTCATGCTAACACCTCTTTTAATATTTACTTTCCAAATATATTTTAACCTATTTAATATATAATTCCATACTAAATATTTGATTTTATTAAATATAATGACTCAATGGATATTTATTAAAAGTAAAAAAGGGTCATATGACCCTTTTTACTCAGCTATCAACACCTTTTCATATTCTTCAAAAATTGCACTTTGAATTTTTTGCCTAGTTTCCGCATTGATAGGATGAGCTATATCTCTAAATTCACCATCAGGCATCTTCCTGCTTGGCATAGCTACAAATAACCCATTTTGCCCTTCAATTATTTTAATATCATGCACAACAAACTCTTCGTCAAAAGTTACTGATACAATTGCTTTCATCTTTCCTTCCTCTGTAATTTTTCTAATTCTTACGTCAGTTACCTTCACAGTAATGTTCACCACCTTCCATAGAAGTCAAAATATATTCGAATATTCTTTATATTCTCTATTTTTTTCAAAAATCCTTCTTATTCAAGAAAATTTTTCAGTTCTCAGTCCTTATTTGTATCCATGAAAGTTTATCCATGAAGATTTGCATTGACATTTTTTGTATGATTCTTTCATATTGCCTTTTTCTCTTTATAATAATATGATATAATCAAGCAGTGACAAAAAACTATTATTAGAATAAAATAATATTAATACGTAACTTGGTAATAATATTGTAGAAGACTATTCATTCAATTAACACAGGAGGTAAGTTTATGTTTGAATTTTGCATAGAGGACCATAAATATTCTCACATCCATTTTATAGGAATTGGTGGGATTAGCATGAGTGGTCTAGCAGAAATACTGTTGGCTGAAGGCTATAAAGTATCTGGTTCAGATATGAATAAAGGTTATATATTAGAAAGGTTAAAGAACTTAGGTGCTAATATATACATAGGTCATAATAAAAGTCACGTAGAAAAAGCAGATTTAGTGGTTTATACTGATGCAATTTCTAAGGATAACGAGGAACTGGAGGAATCCCTAAAAAATAATATACCTATGGTTGATAGGGCTACCTTTCTTGGGGCTCTAATGAAAAACTATGAAAACTCAATTGCTGTATCTGGAACCCATGGAAAAACCACCACTACTGGTATGATAGCAACTATTTTAAACCGTTCTCTTTTAAAGCCCACAATTTTACTAGGTGGTCAATTAAACGAAATAGGCGGCAATGTAAAATTAGGATCAAAAAAATACCTTGTAACGGAAGCTTGCGAATACAAAGGCAATATTACAAAGTATTTTCCTACTATAGCCATTATACTGAATATGGAAGAAGAACACTTAGATTATTTTGAAAACATAGATCATATAGTAAATACATTTGTTCAATATGGACAGAATATTCAACCTCATGGCCATTTAATAATAAATGCCGATGACCCTAATGCTCATAAGGTTATAGAAAATACTAAAGCAAAAGTAATTACCTTTGGATTAAATAATAAAGCTGATTTGACCGCTGAAAATATCTCCTTTTCATCAGAAGGCTATCCTAGATTCATGCTTAACATAGGCAGTGAGTCTTTATATCCAGTGGAATTAAGTATAATGGGAGTTCATAATGTATATAATGCCTTAGCCAGCATAGCTACTGGTTATGTTTTGGGATTACCTATTGATACCATAATCAATTCAATAAATGACTATAAGGGGACTAATAGACGCTTAGAGTTAAAAGGAATTATAAACGGCATCAAGATAATAGACGATTACGCTCATCACCCAACTGAAATTAAAGCTTCTTTAAAAGCTTTAAGAAATTCAACAAAAAATAAAATTTGGTGCATATTCCAACCTCACACCTATTCAAGAACTAAATTATTACTAGAAAACTTTGCCCAGTCCTTCTCCGAAGCTGACAAGGTAATAATACCCGATATATACGCAGCTAGGGAACAGGATAATGGCCTCATCCATTCTACCCATTTAGTAGATGCCCTATTAAAAAATGGAATAGATGCTAAATACATTTCTTCCTTTGAGGATATTGAAAATTACATCATTAATAATGCGGAAAAAGGAGATGTGGTCGTCACCATGGGTGCAGGAAATATATATTCCATTGGCGACTCCCTCCTTGAACACAATAAAAAAGAAGCCATATAGCTCCCAATTTTTAGGGAGCTATATTTTAAGGATTTTGTGAGGATTCCTTATTTACATTGTAAATATCCTCCAATCTCCTCTTCACTTCCTCAGGTTCGAAAATAAAATATGACAGTATCCTCCCTTGAATTCTTTTTAACTCTGCTTTTCCTGGCAAAGTCGAAAACGTTATATCCTCTGGTTTAATTCCTAAAGCCTTCCTTGAATAAGAGAGAGCCTCCCAAAGTCTAATATCCGTTTCAACGTATTCTAATGCATTCTTTACCACTAAAGGCAATCTATAGGATAAAACCTTATCTGCCAAAGATTTAAGAAACTGTTGCTGAGCCTTAATTCTCCCTAAATCCCCATCTATATAACCGCTTTTATTGTCATTCCCTTTCCTATACCTTAAAAAACCCAAAGCTTTCTTTCCATCCAAAATCTGCTTTCCTTCTTTTATATCAATACTTAAAGGCGGATTAGCAGTTGGATCCTCATATTTCATGTGGAAAGGTACCACCACTTCAACCCCGCCAATAGAATCGATGATATTCTCCACTCCTTCATAATCTAATATAATATAATGATGGATCGGTACCCCTTCTAATATGTGAGATACTGCCTTTTTAACTCCATCGATTCCATGTTCCCCAAAAATTGCATTAATCTTTCTATCTTCCCCTCTGTCGTGCCCCTTTCTATGTATATAGGTATCCCTAGGAATAGAGATAGCATCCAGCTTCTTAGTATTTAAATCAAAAGTTGCAAAGATTATGGTATCAGTCCTAATGTCTTCCATCCCCAATAGAATCACATTCAATCTGCTATCATCTTTAAAGGCTTCAGAAAGTGATGCATAAGTTTTTACCTGAATATCCTTTTCTTCTTGAGCTTTTTCTTCTTTTGCATATTCTCCAGCCCCTATGCTAATTATAAATTTTTGTCCACTGGATTTGATATAGGAATAAGAGCCTAATAAAATTGCAAATATGAAAAAAAAGAAGGACACAATAAAGACTTTCCAAAAAGTTTTCACCCATTATCCACCTTTCAAAAATAGTCTTTTTTTATATTGTGTCCAATCTTTCTAATTCTATATCAAAAGTTAACTAAACATTAACGTTCAGTTCTATATTTATTTAGAGTAATCGAAAAATCCCTTGTTAGTCTTTCTACCTAATAGTCCACCTCTAACCATTTTTCTTAGAAGTGGGTGAGGCCTGTATTTAGGATCGCCAAACTCAGTATATAATACTTCCATAATCGCTAGACAAACATCTAAACCTATTAAATCTGCTAAGGCTAAAGGTCCCATCGGATGATTGGCACCTAGTTTCATAGCTTCATCTATATCCTCAGCCGAAGCTACTCCATCTGCTAATATGCCAACAGCTTCATTTATCATTGGAATGAGTATCCTATTTACTATAAATCCTGGAGCCTCTTCAACTTCCACTGGAACTTTCCCTAATAGCTTGGACAATTCCACAATTTTATCCTTAACCTCATCCGAAGTACCAATACCCTTAATAATCTCAACTAACTTCATTACAGGTACAGGATTAAAGAAATGCATCCCTATTACCCTATCTGATCTATTGGTGCTACTTGCTATTTCAGTTATGGACAAAGAAGATGTATTTGTAGCCAATATAGTACCCTCTTTACATATTTCATCTAATTTTTTAAAGATTTCCTTCTTCAAATCCATATCTTCTGCAATAGCTTCAATTACTAGATCACAATCTTTCAAATCCTCAAAATTTGTGGTTACTTCAATTCTTCCTAATATATTATTTTTCTCTTCTTCTGTTATCTTTTCCTTTTTAACTAATCTGTCTAAACTTTTAGATACTGAGTTTAAACTCCCTCTTGGATCCGATGAGTCAATACTTCTAACCCACATTATCACATCGTATTCATTTTGGGCAAAGATCTGGACTATACCTGAAGCCATGGTCCCTCTACCCAATACAGCAATTTTTTTCATTTAAACCCCTCCAAATCCTATTTTAATTTATAATTTGGTTTTCTCTTTTCTAAAAAGGCTCTCATACCCTCTTTTTGGTCCTCTGTAGAGAAACACAAACCAAATAGGTTTTTCTCAATATCCATGCCAGTTTCCATATCCGTATCTAAGGATTTGTTTATAGCACTTTTGGCAAATCTTACTGCAATCTGCCCCTTAGATGCAATTTTTTCTGCCATTTTTATAGCTTCATTCATTAGTTGGTCTTCTTCGACCACTTTGTTAACCAAGCCTATTCTATAGGCTTCTTCTGCATCAATCATATCAGCAGTAAAAATCAATTCCTTAGCCCTTCCCAATCCTACTAAGCGAGATAATCTTTGAGTCCCCCCAAATCCAGGACAAATACCAAGACCAACTTCTGGTTGACCAAACTTAGCTTTAGTTGATGATATCCTTATATCACAACATAAAGCTAATTCACAACCTCCACCTAATGCATAACCATTTATCGCTGCAATAACTACCTTCTCCATTAGCTCAATCTTTCTAAAAAGCTCTGACCCTTTACTTGCAAATTCCCTAGCCTCAAGCATGTTCAAATCATTCATTTCTGAAATATCTGCTCCTGCAACAAAAGCTCTGCCTTCCCCTGTGATTATTAATATATGTACCTCATCATCGTCTATTACCATATCTATAACATTGTCCAAATCATCTAAAACTTGAGAATTTAACGCATTCAACGCATCAGGCCTATTAATGGTTAATATCCCTATATTATTTTCTTTTTTTAGCGAAACATATTTAAAATTCAAACCACATCACCCCCCGTTAATTCTTGAGAACTTAACCATATTCTATCAAAATTCACATGATAAAACAATAATAAATTGTTTAATTTTTAACAATTTATTGTGTTAAATGATAATTCTGTTTTATTTATAAAAATAAAATGGTATCAATTGGTTAAATTTGCTTAATTATATGATAAACTCCCTCTTCATTATTAGTATATCCAGATACATTATTCCATTTCCTTAAAAGACCCAAATCAGAATTTTTCATTGCTATTCCTATTCCTGCATATTGTAGCATTTCTAAATCATTCAAACTATTTCCTATAGCTAATATAGCATCCCTTCCAATGCCTAAATAGTCTGCAACTATTTTAAGACCTTTTGCCTTGGATACTCCTTTTGGAATAACGTCTATTGAATTTGATACAGATGTGGTAATAGTAACATCTATGTCATTAAGCTTTTCATCAATTACTCCATGTATATCATACTCATAATAAACAATTACCATATTCACATCTTCATATATATTTTCACTTAGTTTCCCAACTACCTTATAATTTATGTTGTTACTTGAAGAAAAAGCTAGAGATTTAGCATCAGGTTCTTTTATATACAAAACATCATCTATATAAACCTTTACATATAGATCCCTTTCTTCTCCATATTTAATAACCTTTATAGCTTCTGTCAAAGGTATTTTTCTACCAAAGACCTCACCCTTTGGTGGAATAACTACCTTCCCTCCATTATAAGCTATAATGGGCATCTCTACCCCCAGCTTTTTCCTAATAAATTCAGCAGCTCTAAAGGTTCTACCTGTAACTAAAGCAACATAAATTTTCCTACTAATTAAATCTTCGATGGTTTTCTTAGTCCTTACTGATATCTCTAGATTATCATCTAACAATGTACCATCAATATCTAAAGCAACTAACTTAATATTCTTAAAATCATTATTTTTAGTACTCATTTAAAATTCTCCTTTCCTAGCTACGAACATAATTATATTATAAAAAGGGCTGTCAAGTTTCCAACTTAACAGCCTATGTATTCGGTTCTACTAGATATTTAGGTTCCATACCCTCTAATATACTTACCAACCCTTCAACAGCCATAATGCTCATCCTATTGGTTGCATCTATAGTTGATGCACCACAATGAGGAGAAAGGAGTATATTATCCAATTTAAGTAGTTTATTATTTATTGGTGGTTCTGTCTCAAATACATCTAAACCTGCCCCTGCTATTTTTTTATCCTTTAGTGCCCAGTATAATGCCTCTTCATTTATAATTCCACCCCTTGAAGTATTAATCAAAATTGCAGTATCTTTCATAATATCTAGCTCTTTTTTGTCTATAAAATGATACATTTCATCTGTTAAAGGAACATGAATAGAAATAAAATCTGCCCTCTCTAAAAGTGTATTCTTATCTACATATTTCATCCCTATTTTATTTGCAAAATCCCAATCAGGATATATATCATAAGCTAATATTTCCATGTCAAAACCCGTTGCTCTTTTAGCAACACCTTTACCAATAGCTCCTGTTCCTATAATTCCTATGACTTTCCCATATACTTCAGATCCTATTACCTTTTCCCAACGATTTGTTCTAACTATTTCATCAAGTCTTTTTACATTTCTACTTAAGCTAAGCATTAAGGAAAAAGCAAGATCTGCTACGGACTCATTATTAGCACCTGGAGTATACGTTATCTTAATTCCTAGCTTCTCAGCCGCAACCAAATCAATATTATCAAGTCCTACTCCATACTTAGAAACAACTTTAAGTTTTTTCCCTGTTTTAAGTACTTTCTCTGATATCGGATCTAAACCTACTATAATCCCATCTATATCGGGAACAATATTAAGTAATTCTTCTTCTGTATATTGTCTTCCTGATTGATTTCTAATTACTTCATAATTATGTTTTTTTAGTATTTCAAAAGGTACATTACTGGTTTTACCAAAGGATCTTGGAGTTACTAATATTTTTTTACCCATTTTATTATTGTCACTTCCTATCCATAGACTGTATAAAAAAGCTTAATAAGATTTAATAGCATCTTTCAAACTAACCGCCTTAGTATCTGGTACAACTTGAAAGAATACCTCTATACCTTTATTTGCAATTTCTTTTAATACTTCTAGTTCATCAGGTTTTACAGCCACATTAGGTATAACAAATTTGGAATCTTTACCCTTAGCTATTCCTCCAAGATTTAACCTCTCTATAGGGAGTCCTTTTTCAATAGCTTCTTTAACAGCTGCAATTGTCTTAAATAAAAGTATTACTCTGTAATCTTCATAATTTTCCTTATTCCAATAGTCTACCGCTTCATCAATGCTTAAAACCTTAATAGTCATTCCTGTATTTGAAGTTGACATCATATAAATATCCTTCATAAATGGGTCTGCTGCTGTTGCATCATCTACAACAAATAGAGCATTAGTATTCATTCCTTTTGACCATTTAGTCATTACTTGCCCATGAATAAGTCTATCATCTACTCTAGCCAATAAGATTTTTCCCATAAATAATCACTATCCTTTCTAACTAAATTCAAATTTATTAATACCTTCCATACTAGAGTTTATGATTTTCTCTAATAGTTCATCTAATTCAACAAAATCTCTAGACTGAAAAACTTCTATTAGCATAGGCATATTAACGCCCGTTATTAACTTAACACTATTATGTTTTTTCAATACATACAGTGCTATATTTGATGGGCTCCCTCCTAAAATATCTACAAATATTATAGTCTCTTTATCCTCTTTCTCATTTTCAAGAATAATTTTTTCAACTTCATTACGCAAATCATCTACCTTATCTCCTAGTTGAAGACCTAAGGCCTTTGCATCTTCTTGTTCACCCATAATCATTTCAACACTTTTTAATAACTCAATTCCAAACTTACCATGAGTAATAACTAAAACAGCTTTCCTATTCATATATTCACCGTCTTCCTACTATATTATATAATTGTATATCAAAGTACATTAGTAAAGGCTTGGCTGTCTCCCTTCCCCCAATAAAAGATTTGATTCATATAAAATAAACCTCAAAGGAAGAGAGACAATCCAATAATAAGTTTTACCTTATAGACCCACATTTTAGTAATTGTTCTATAGAATACCTATGGCTGCAAGCACACCCAAAATTAAAGATAATCCTACAAGGGCTTGAGTAATCCTTAATCCCTTCTTACTAAAGTAGAAATACACTCCCAGTACAGTAGCCAATGGTAACAAACCAGGAAGTACTGAATCAAGAATATCTTGAAGAACGAACTCCTTACCTGAAATTGACCATTGTAATGAACTGCTAACTTTAACATAAGAAGCTGCTAGTATGCCCATCATAAAGAGACCTAATACAGATAATCCATCAATAATCTTTCTTATATTTTTACCACCAATAATTTCCGATGCAGCAGAACGCCCCAATCTATAACCTAATTTAGTAAAGTAGAACCCATACATATATGTTAATATCACAAATGCAACCCAAGGGAATAATGCACCTAATGCACTACCTCCCTGTGCCCATGGCAATGCAATAGCTATTAAAATATATTGAACCGTACCAGAATCAATAGCATCTCCGATACCCGCCAATGGCCCCATAAGACCTACCTTAGTACTATTTATAACATCTGCGCTAACTGCTTCCTCTTCTTTTCCTTCAGCTAATGCTCTAGCCCTAGCTTCTTCTAAAGAAGCGGTTATTCCTAGAATAGTTCCTCCACCCCATACGGCTTGTGTATTATAAAATTGTGTATGTCGTAAATATGCTTCTTGCAAATCATCCTTATCTTTATATAACTTTCTTAAAATAGGGGTTATTCCCCAAAGAAAAGAAGGAGCTATCATCCTATCGTATGTATGTGGAATTTCGTTAGCATACCACCATCTGAGCCAGCTCCTATGTAAATCTTTATTGGTAATCTTTTCAGGAGCTTTGGTTAAATCAATACTTGTTTTTGCATTATTTTCATTACCCATTTAAACCTTACCTCCCTCTAATTTGATTCTGCACTTTCACTAATAACTAAAATATAGAGATACGCTATTATGGCTCCTACGATTGCAAATGTTACAGTATTGATTCCAAGAGGCTTTAACATTACTGCTGTAAAATACGCTAAAAGGAAGAATACAAGATATTTTGTTTTTCCTATTACTTGTAATATAAGTGCAATACCTAGAGCTGCAAGGCCTCCCCCAACCGCATCTAATATATGAAATATTCTGCCTCCTGAAAGCGAAGCTGTAAAGTCTGCAATTACAGGCGCCCCATAATATAGTCCTATATACATTGCAGGTACAAATAATGCGAAACTTACAATTGTAGGTAGAATTATAATAGAAAGAGTTAATCCTTTATCGTTCAATTCAGCTGCATACTTGTCAGTTAATCGTACAATAAATGTATTAAGGAAAAATCTAAATTGATAAAGATAACTGCCTAATAGCCCTACTGGTACTGCTACTGCAATAGCCTCTGTAGGTTGCAATCCTGCTAGTATAGCAACAGGCACTGCTATTGCAGTAGCTACTGCTGGTTCACTTGGCATAGATCCACCAGGAGCAATCATTCCCATGTAAATCAATTGTATTGAAGCTGTAATTGTCATAGCTGTAGAAACATCTCCCATTACTATACCAACAACTAAACCAGTCATTAACGGACTAAACCTAAGATTTAATGTTGAATAACCTAGAGCACGTGACTCAACAAGGGCAACCCAAATAGCAATTATTAATGCTTGCATTGAGCTAAGACTAGCTTGTCCCATTTTACTTCCTCCTTATTATAATTTTACTAATTAATATGTTTGTGTGATTGTGGTTCTCCAAATTTTACCTCCTTCCTATTTATATTACATTTACATAATAATAAATAATAATGATAATGTTTTCATAACCCTTAAAAAATATTAAGATTCACACAAACATATTATAGTCCAATTATTCTACTCCCAAATAGTATGAAAAACCCCATCCTTATCAATTCTCATATAAGTGTGAGCTCCAAAAAAGTCTCTTTGAGCTTGAATAAGGTTTGCAGGAAGGTTTTCTTCAACCATACTAAAAAAGTAATCTAAAGCAGTATTGTGAACAAGGGCAGGTATGTAAAAATCCTTTGCAATATTCGTTATATTTTTAACAGAATCTAATTTATCCATAAGAAATTTTAAAGTTTTTTCATTATTTAGTAAATTTGCATTTTGCTTGTCTTCATCAATTATTTCTCTCAGGAAATCGAGCATCTTTGCTCTTATAATGCATCCACCCTTCCAAATTTTAAGAACTTCAGATATATTGATATCAAAATCGTTTATTTTAGATATTTCCGCCATAATCCATAGTCCTTGGGAAAATAGTATTAAATTTGAAAACAACAATGAATTTTCCAAATCTTTTATAATTTTTTCCTTATCATATTTGGTTTCAACATGTTTTTTAATAATTTTCCTTGAGAGGTTTGTCCTATCTTCTTTGAAATATGAAAGAATACGTCCTTCTACAGCTGCACTTAAAGATGGAGCTGGAATCCCACTATCAAGAGCAGTTTGAACAGTCCATTTGCCAGTCCCTTTCTGTCCAGCTTTATCCAATATAATTTCCACTGTAGGTTTACCAGTTTCCTCATCCATATGTCTCATAATCTTATAGGATATTTCCATAAGAAATGAATTGAGTTCTCCTCCGTTCCATTTTTCAAATACATCCCCTATTTCTTTTGCAGAAAGTTTTAATACTTTTCTTAATATATCATAAACTTCTGCTATTCCCTGCATCATTCCATATTCAATACCATTATGTAGCATTTTTACAAAGTGACCTGCAGAACCATTCCCTATATAAGTACAACACGAACCAGCTTCAGTCTGTGCTGCAATTTTCAATAGTATATCTTCAACTAAATCATAAGCTTCTCTTGACCCTCCTGGCATTAACGAAGGACCATTAAGAGCCCCAGACTCTCCACCAGAGATTCCCATTCCCAGATAAAGTATTCCTGTCTCTTTTAATTCATTAATTCTTCTCGTAGTATCGGGATAATATGTATTTCCTCCATCCATAATAAGGTCTCCTTTATCCAAATGAGGAAGAAGTTTTTTAATCATATTATCTACTGGTTCTCCAGCTTTAACCATTAAAAGAATTTTTCTTGGCTTACTCAATGAGCCAATGAAAGATTCTATATCATAATATGCATGAATATCTTTACCTTTTGCTTCATTATTTACAAAATTCTTTGTTTTTTGAGAAGTCTTATTATAAACGGATACACTATAGCCTTTATTTGCAATATTTAAAGCAATATTTTTCCCCATTACCCCTAGTCCAATTAAACCAATATCTGTCATAAAGTATTCCTCCTACTTTCATAATTAATTATTTTAATAGTTCTTTATTAACAACATTATCAGGATTTTCTCCTTTTACAACTTTCTCAACATCGCTTACAACCTTATCCCCCATCCCGCTTAAGCATTCATATGTATAAGCTGATATATGGGGAGTTATTATTACATTTTTATATGCAAGTAATGGATGATGTTGATCTATTGGTTCTCCTTCGACTACATCTATTCCTAAACCTGCTACTATACCCTCATCTAATGCTTTGATTAAACTTTTTTCATCTATAAGTTCCCCTCTGGCAGTGTTTACTATAAATACTCCCTTTTTCATTAGGGAAAACTCTTTATCCGAAAGTATATGATAGCTATTTTCATCTACAAAAGCATTTAATGAAATTATATCCGAGTTTTTAAGAAGTTCTTCTAAAGAAACAGGCTCTGCTCCTCTTTTTATAATTTCTTCTGAACTAAGGTAAGGATCATACGCAATAAGCTTAGTATTAAATCCATATTTTAATATTTCTCCTACTCTACTTCCAATATTCCCAAAACCTATAATTCCAACAGTTTTTCCTTTTATTTCATAGCCAATCAACTTAGCCCTTTCTTCCCATTTGCCTTCCTTTACCTTTCTCCAAGCAAGTCCTACCTGTCTTATTACAGATGTTAATAAAGCTATTGCATTTTCTGCCACAGCCTCTCTCTCTACAATAGCATCCACTATTGTTACAAAGGTGCCCTTTTCGGTAGCAGCCTCTATATCAATATTGTTATATCCGATTCCATGACGTGCAATTAAAAGTGTTTTATCCTTTTTTTCAAAAAACTCTCTATCATATTGTGCAGTTACACTTGCTATAATAATAGAATATCCCATCAACTTTTCAGCTAACTCTTTTCCTCTTATATCTTTGGAAAACTCAAACCTGTCTACTTCTCCCAACTTCTTTAATCTATCCATATGGCTTGGAAAATATTTCCCAAAACTACTAGAGTTTACAATAGCAATTTTTATAGTCATTTTATCTCTTCCTTTCATTTTAAATATTAAAACTTACTCGAATCATTGCTTCTACTTACCAGCATGCAAATGGATGTAAATTTTTTTTATATTTATGTGTTTTTATGAAAAAAAATTCTTTCTTAGATTATATCCCGTTCGGAAATATTTTTCAAGTCCTATTTAAAAAATTTTTCCTTTATATCTTAAGTTTTACATTTTGACTTTTTGATATAAATATCCTATTATAAAAATATCAAAGTAGGAAAGGTGATACTATGACATCTACACCACGTGTATTTATTCAAATAAAATCGCAATATAGTAACTTTAATGAAACCGAAAAAAAAATAGCAGATTTTTTTTTAGAAAATCCTCAAGAACTTATATATTCTACAATAAGCCAAGTAGCTGATAAGCTCAAACTTGCAGATTCAACTATATTTCGATTCTGTAAAAAAATAAATTTCAAAGGATTTCATGACCTTAAAATATCTTTAGCTACTGATTTGTCTGGAAATATAAATAATTGCTCCAATAATCAAATTCATGATTCTGACGATGAACCTACTATCATAAATAAAGTATTTAACTCTAATATATCGGTATTAAAAGATACATTAGCTTCCATTGATTCAACATCTATAGAAAAAGCTGTTAATCTGCTACTAGGAGCGGAACAAATCGTGTTCTACGGAAATGGTGGGTCAGGCATTGTTGCGATGGATGCTCATCACAAATTCTTACGAATTGGCTTAAAAGCTACATCCTATACGGATTACCATATGCAGCTTATGTCCGTTGCCCAGCTTACAGAAAAGGATGTTATAGTGGTGATCTCTCATTCAGGTTCTAATTTATGTATAATGAATGTGTTGGATATAGCAAAAGAAAATGGTACTAAATCCATTGGAATAACTTCTTTTTCCAAATCCCCTATTAATGAAAAAGTAGACATTCCTCTTAATATTATTTCACACGAGACAGAATATAGATTTGAAGCATTTGCTTCTAGAATTGCTCACCTTAGCATAATAGATGTTTTGTATATTTCTACAACCTTAAAGAGGAAAGAGCTATCTGATAATGCTCTTAAAAAAATGAGAGATGCAATTTCTTATACAAAGATATAATTTCCATACCATATATTTTTATATACGTAAGAATGTCATTTGATCTCATTTATATATTCAAAATATCATTAGATAAAATTATATGATATTTTGTTTTTTATTTCACAAAGATTAGGAGGAGTAAAATGAGAAAGTATCAAATTCTAACTAAAATTGAAGAAGTCGGGGTTGTAGCTGTTGTTAGAGCTAAAAATGGCAAAGAAGCTAGAAAAATTGCATTAGCTTGTATGAATGGTGGTATTAGCACCATTGAAATTGCATTTACAGTCCCTCAAGCCCACAAAGTTATTGAAGTATTAACTGAAGAATTTGGAGACAAGTTATTGGTTGGAGCTGGTACAGTTCTTGACAGTCAAACTGCAAGAATAGCAATATTAGCTGGCGCAAAATATATAGTTAGCCCTAGCTTCGATGCTGAAACAGTAAAACTTTGTAATAGGTATCAAATACCTTATATGGCAGGCTGCATGACTATTACTGAAATGGTTAAGGCGATGGAAGCAGGAACTGATGTAATTAAAGTTTTCCCCGGAAGTGTATTTGGTCCTTCCTTTATATCAGCAATTAAAGGCCCTCTTCCCCAGGCAACATTAATGCCAACTGGCGGAATTAATTTAGATAATGTAGACCAATGGATCAAAAATGGTTGTATGGCTGTGGGGATAGGGGGAAACCTTACAAAAGGCTCCAGTGAAGATATAACCAGAGCAGCTAGAGAATTCGTAGCTAGGGTAAAAAAAGCGAGAAATGAGTAGTAAATCTTCTCATTTTGATTAAAGTAAAAAAAGACGGAGAAAAATCTCAGTCTTTTTTTTAATATCCAGGTTTACCTAATAATTTAAACATATTCCTTTTATATTCCTCTACTCCTGGTTGATCGAAGGGATTAACCCCTAGCATATAACCACTTATAGCACAGGCCTTTTCAAAGAAATATATTAACTTGCCAAAATAATATTCGTTTAATTGAGGCAGCTTTATTACAATATTAGGTACTCTACCACTAGTGTGGGCTGCCACTGTGCCTTCAAAGGCCTTTTTATTAACAAAATCTATGGTTTTATTCTCTAAATAATTAAGCTTATCTAAATTATTATCGTCTGCTTTAATGGTTATATCCTTTTTTGGTTTTTCTATATGAATTGTGGTTTCGAATAAATTTCTCTTTCCATCCTGTATCAATTGACCTAATGAATGTAAATCGGTGGTGAAATTTGCAGATGCGGGAAATATCCCTTTATTATCTTTTCCCTCACTTTCCCCAAAAAGCTGCTTCCACCATTCAGCAAAATATTGTAGATTAGGTTCATAACTTATTAATATTTCTATATCCTTCCCTTTATTATAGAGAATATTCCTAATTGCAGCATACTGATAGCAGATATTATCGTCTAAATCTTCATTAAAATATTCATCCACTCCATCCGAAGCTCCAAGCAATAGTTCATCTATGTTTATGCCTGATACGGCTATAGGAAGCAAGCCTACAGCAGTAAGTACAGAATACCTACCACCTATATCATCAGGAATAACAAAAGAGGCATAGCCTTCCATTTCTGCCAACTCTCTTAAAGCACCTCTATCCTTATCGGTCGTTACATAAATCCTTTCTCTTGCCCCTCTTTTGCCATATTTTTTTTCCATATACTCCTTAAAAACCCTAAAGGCTATGGCAGGTTCAGTAGTTGTACCAGATTTGGATATTACATTAATACTTATATCCTTATCCTCCAATAGGTCTATTAAATCCCATATATAGTTGCTGCTTATGTTGTTTCCGGCATAGTATATTGCCGGCCCTTTTCGTTTTTCTTCTGAAAGTTCATTATAAAAATTATGGTTTAAGGCTTCTATTAAGGCCCTAGCACCTAAGTAAGAACCTCCTATACCTATTACTACAAAGGCTTGGGATTCTTTTTTTATTTTTTCAGCATAATATTTAATCCTATTTAATTCAGCTTCATCATAGCTATTGGGTAGGTCTAGCCAGCCGGTAAATTCCTTACCAGCTCCCAAGCTTTCATGCAGCAGCCTATGGGCAGTTTGAATGAAAGCCTTCATATTTTCCATCTCATCTTTTTTAACCATACTCAAGGATAAATCTAACAAAATATTCGACATAGCTTATCCCTCCAACTCTTTTATTCTAAAACTTCCATTAATACCATGGCAAAATCATCTTCCTGTTCTCCCCATCTGAACTCCTCTACCCTTTCTACTACTCTATTCAATACGTTTTCTTCATTACTCCTTATAATATCCACTATTCTATCTACTCCAAATTCCTCACCTTCGAAGTTTTTAACTTCTGTAATGCCATCGGTGTAGAAGAGTACCTTATCCCCTTTGCTTAATATGGTTTCATTTTCTTCATAGTATATTTTATCAAATATTAAAGAAATTGGAAATCCCTTTGTCGTCAACAGTTCAATATTATTGGAATTATACCTAATGGGTATACAATTGTGCCCAGCATTTGCATAGATGAAACGATTATTTCTAGTATTAAATACTGCATAAAATATGGTAAAATATTTATCCACCTCTAATCCTAAGGTACTAAAGTCTTTGTGCAATTCAGTTAAAGCAAGTGCAGGGCTTAAAACATAGTCTTTGATAGCCCTCATAGTTTGTCTTACAAACATGGTCATCATAGATGCAGTAATTCCATTCCCCACCACATCGCATATATACATGCCTATATTATCATCATCAATATGATAGATATCAAACATATCGCCGCTTAACATCTCTGAAGGTTTATATAAATGATCTATTCTTAATTTATCATATACTCCTTTTCTTGGTAGTATCCTTTTCTGAAGCCTTTTGGCAAATCTTAAATCCTTAACCATCTTCTTATTTTTCTCTATCAGCTCTAATTCTAATTTTCTCTCCCTAGTCACATCCCTTAGAACCTCTACTGCTGCTATTACATTGCCATCACAATCAAAAACAGGAGAACTTTTTACCGAAAAATACTTCCCATTTATGATTTCTTCCTTCTGTACTGTTTCCTTTGTAATTATGCTTTTTTTAGATATACAAAAACTACATGGTTCATCTCTCCCAATGGATTGATAACACTTTTTACCCACTAAATCGTTGCCTAAGGCTTTCTTCATTGCCTTATTCACGTATATAATAGTACCATTTATATCTACGACCCTAACTAAATCAGCCATACTCTCCAATACCTGATAATTTAAAACATTATATTCTTTTAATTTCTCAACTAAAGAGTTTTGTTCTCCTCCAATTAGCATATTACCACCCTTAACAATAGGTCCTTTGTTTAATAATAACATATAATTTTTTCAAATACAAAGATTTTCATATAATCTTTAAAGTCAAATTTTTTCGATATTTATAGGAATATTTTGATGTATTTACCCATTTTATTTCATTAGCACTATTAACAGAAATTTAATTATGTAGTATTATATACTTATAGTTAAAATTAGAAAGGAGAATTGATGTGAAGCCAAAAAAAATTAAGCAAAAAAATCTCAACAAATTAAGGCTAAGATTCATATCCTTAGTTTTTATAGTTGCTTTTATGAGCGTTCTGCTTACATATTTCATCCTTCAATCAGTCCAATTAGGCTCAATTCAAAACACTCAACTATTCATAGTAATTACAGCTCTAGTAAATACATTAATAATTGGCACAGTTACCGGTATTTTATTTAATAAAATAATCAATAAAAATTTAAAAACAATTTCTTCTATCATAGAATCCATTTCTAAAGGTGAGTATACTGAAATAAAAGATTTAGATTTTATCGCCCAGTTTTCAGATATAGGTGGCTATATCGACAGGATTATATCTAATACCACAAAAATTGCTGCAGGTGTAAGAGCCAATGCCAATATCTTAGCAGACAATACTAAAAATCTATCTTCAATTATCGAAGACACTACAGTTTCCATTGAAAACATAGCCTCCAGCATCAATGAGATAGCTAAGGGCTCAGAAAACACATCAACGAATATAACTGAATTAAGTGAAGCCATTTCCAACTTAAATAATCTGTCCCAAGATACTGAAAATTACACGCACCAAGCAGGAGAGCTAGCCCTTTCTATGGCCCAATCTGCTAAAAAAGGTTATGAAGATGTAGATAAAATCATCCAAATGGTAAATTTAATTGAAAGCACTACTAAGGAAACTGCAAAGATTATAGAAGAGTTAAACAAGCAAATTCAAAATATTGACAATATAGTCGTTATTATTAATGAAATAGCAGAGCAGACTAATCTTCTTGCATTAAATGCTGCTATTGAAGCAGCAAGAGCTGGAGAAGCAGGTAGAGGTTTTGCAGTAGTTGCAGATGAGATTAGAAAGCTGGCAGATGAAACCCATACATATTCTGGTGAAATTTCTTCAATTACTTCTAATATTTCCAACAGTAGTAAAAATGCCGTATCCAGCATCGATGAGGTAAGTGAAGTTGTAAAAGAAAGTGTCAACATAGCAGACATGACTAAAAAGTCTTTCGACGATTTATCTATGAAAATTGACCATGTCAACATATTGATTACGGAAATTACTGATGTTGCAAAAGAAGTGAATAAAAATAGTGAATATATATTGGAAAGAGCTTCTGAAATATCTGCAATTTCAGAGGAAACCACTGCAGCTTCACAAACTAGTGCTGCTGCCGTTGAAAACAATCTTGCATCAATGGAAGAAATTACAGCAGCCATCCAAAGCTTATCTGCAATCGTAGATGAATTAAATCAAATGTTTAATCATATAAGGGCTTAAGATTCTTAAGCCCTATATTCTACTTTAACCTCTTCATTCTCTAGGAATCTAGCCAAAGCATATATTAAGTCTGAAAGCCTATTAATGTATTTGATAATTAAAGAGTCCAATTCCGTTTCTTTGCTTAAGGTGATTATCCTCCTTTCTGCCCTTCTGCAAATAGTCCTACAAACGTGGAGGTAGCCTGACTTTTTACCTGAACCAGGAATTATAAATCCAGTAGGATTTCCCAGTTTCCTCATATATTCATCAATATGTTTCTCTAAATATTCAATATCTTCTTCCACAATGCGGTATTTTATATTCTTCTCATCCTCCGTTGCCAAAATGCTTGCCAATGTAAATAATTTGTTTTGCACCGTCTGAATTATATTAAATATTTTCTCGTCATCCACATAATTTTTAGCTAAACCTAAAAAGGATACTAACTCATCAACTGTTCCATAGCTTTCAACCCTAATATCATCCTTTGAAACTCTTTTATTATCAAATAAAGAAGTAGTTCCCTTATCCCCTGTCTTTGTATAAATACTCATAAATACACCTGCCTTTCTTTTATATTGATTATACCCTCATTAATATATATTTCTATTTATTTTAGAGGTCTTGGACCATAATACTGATAATAATCTACTTTAATCCTTCCATTATAAAGTTTTCTTCTTTTATCTGCTTTTTTTCCGTATAGCCTTTCAAAATCCTCATTGGAGGTTAAAATGTAAATGGAATAGGTATCCAATGTTTTAAATATACTTCCCATATCCTTGTACAGCCTTTTTACTTCCTCTTTCTCCCCTATCCTTTCACCATAAGGAGGATTGCAGATAATTACTCCATATTCATCTTTATAATTATACTTTCTAAAGTCCCTATGAATAAATCTAATTTCCTCATCTAATTCTATATAAGCTGCATTAGCCTTTGCTACTTCAATAGCCTTATTATCTATATCTAGCCCAATTATTTCTAATTTTAAATCCCTTTTCATTAAGTCCCATGCTTCTCTTCTTGCCTCTTGCCAATAAGCCTTTTTTACCCTTGGCCAATCCTCTGAAGCAAAATTTCTATATAAGCCAGGAGCCATCTTCTTGCCAATCATGGCAGCTTCGATGGGAATAGTTCCAGAACCACAAAAAGGGTCTAATAAAAGCCTATTTTCATTCCAATAGCTTAGCTGGACTAAAGCTGCTGCTAAAGTCTCCTTAAGGGGAGCTTCCACTCCATGAACCCTATAACCTCTTTTATGTAATCCTGAACCAGAAGTATCAACAGTTAAAGTTGCTATGTCCTTTAGCAAGGATACTTCTATGGTAAATTTAGGACCAGTCTCTTCAAACCATTCCCTCTTATATTTATTTTTCAGTTTTTCTACAACGGCCTTTTTTACAATAGCTTGACAATCTGAAATACTGAATAATTTAGATTTAACCGATTTCCCTTCTACGGTAAATTCGCCATCTTCCGTAATCCATTCCTCCCAAGGAAGAGCTTTCGTCTTTTCAAATAACTCCTCAAAGGTTAAAGCTTCGAATTCCCCCATCTTCAATAATACCCTATCAGCAGACCTCAACCATAGGTTAACAATAGGAATATCCTTTTCGCTAGCTTTAAAAGTGATTTTACCATTTTCAACCTTCAAGTCCTTATAGCCTAAGTTTTGTAATTCCCTTTTTACCACGGCTTCTAATCCAAATGTAGTTGTAGCAATTAATTCTATTTCACCCATCATATACTCCCTTTCTATTACAAAGTTAATTATATTATCCCTAAAAAGTAAAAAAAACTACCAAAAATGTGTATTCTCTATTTTCTTGGGTATCAATCTATATGACTATTATACGATAAAAAGTAATCAATAGGGGGTTGAAAATGTGAAAAAAATAGGCGATCTATATCAAAGTGGTGATTGGAAAGGGGAAAAACACGTACCCGTTATCCATGCTCCTGAAAAGGTAAAAAAGGGTGAGGTAATAGAAGTTAATCTCAATATAGGTGAAGAGATACCACATCCAAATACTCAAGAACATTACATAGCTTGGATTAAGCTGTACTTCCATCCAGAAGGAAGCAATTTCCCTGTGGAAATTGGTAGCTATACTTTCAACAGCCATGGAGAATACGATATCTACACCGAGCCATATGTAACGGCCAGATTTAAGGTTGAAAAATCTGGTACCTTATATGCTACAAGCTATTGTAATATCCATGGTTTATGGGAAAACAGCCTAGAGTTAGTAGTAGAGGACTAATAGTCCTCTATTTATTTTTTAACCCTTGACAAGGTTTGAATAATATATTAATATACATGTAAAATAAATATAGACTATGAGGGACAGAAGTAGCCCATTATGGTTAAACACAGAGAATAGATCATTGGTGAGAGATCTATAACCTAATAATGGTGTGAATTACGGGTCCGGAGTTTCAATGGGAAACCATTGCGTCCATCACACGTTACGTGATTAGAGGCTTTATGCGAATAAAGGTGGTACCACGGGTATTTTCTCGTCCTTTCAGGAGAAAATACCCTTTTTTATTAGAAATATTGTTAGGAGGTATTTAAATGGCTAATGTTTTCGATATACTACAGGAAAGAGGCTATATCGAACAGGTAACCTATGAAGATGAGCTAAGAGAACTATTAGGCAAGGAATCAGTAACCTTCTATATAGGCTTTGATGCCACTGCTGACAGCTTAACCCTAGGCCATTTTCTTCAAATAATGGTTATGATGCATATGCAAAGGGCAGGCCATAGGCCAATCGCCTTAATAGGTGGAGGCACTACCATGGTAGGAGACCCTTCAGGAAGAACGGATATGAGAAAACTACTCACCAAGGAGGAGATAGATTATAACGCTTCAAGATTTAAGGAGCAATTTTCAAGGTTCTTAGACTTTAGCGACGGCAAAGCCTTAATGGTAAATAATGCAGACTGGCTGTTAGATTTAAACTTCCTAGATTTTATGAGGGAAGTGGGAGTCCACTTTTCTGTAAATAGAATGCTTACATTCGACTGTTACAAAAACAGAATGGAACGTGGATTAACCTTCTTTGAATTCAGTTATATGCTAATGCAGTCCTATGATTTCTTGAAACTCTATAGAGATTATGGCTGCAAACTGCAAGTAGGAGGCAGTGACCAATGGTCCAATATACTGGGAGGATATGAACTAGTTAGAAAACTTGAAGGGGATAAGGTCTATGCCATGACCTTCAAACTGCTTCAAACTGCTTCGGGAACCAAGATGGGCAAAACTGCTGAAGGCACCATATGGTTAGATCCTGAAAAAACACCTCCATATGAACTATATCAATATCTAAGAAATACTGACGATAGGGACGTAGAAACATTCCTTAAGCTGTTGACCTTCCTACCTTTAGACGAAATTGAAAAGCTAGCATCCCTAGAGGGAGCCGAAATAAATAAGGCTAAGGAAGTGTTGGCCTTTGAAGTTACCAAGATGATTCACGGAGAAGAAGAAGCTATTAAGGCTGAAAAGGCATCAAAGGCCTTATTTGCAGGAGCAAAAGAAGAAGGTTCTATACCCTTTACCGAATTGGATAAGTCCATATTCGAAGAAGGAATAGGGATTCTAAACCTACTAAAGGATGTAGGCCTAACCAAATCCAATAGCGAAGGTAGAAGGCTTGTAGAACAAGGCGGAATAACCATAGATGACAAGAAGGTTAAGGATGTTGGCAAGATCATTACCCTAGAGGACTTTCAGGATGGAAAGATGCTAATCCGCAAGGGTAAAAAGGTATACCATCAAGTGAGAATAAAATAATATAAATTAAAAAGGGGCTTGTTGATAACAGTTAATTATATCAACAAGCCCCAAATATATTCTCCTACTATTTGGAATTTTGAAGGGATTTTGGATAGTTCTCAAAATCCGGTATTAAGTCCAACTCATCTATTAGTCCGCTTTCAACCATATCATCATAAGTATACATTTTATAAAGATAATGACCATCCTTGTCTGTATAAATATAATTTTCTTCTACCCATGCAACCCATTTTTCAAGGTCACTTTTTATCATATCTAAAGTTCTATAATCTACCTCATTAATTAAACTTACTGCATCTACAAATGAATTGTAATAATTATCTATCAAAGACCTAATTCTCCATATATTATCATCTTTTGATTTTTGACTCTTGTTATACGCATTTTCGTAGCTGTTTAAAGTCTGTCCAAAATTTCTTGCAGTCTCTAATAAGCTTCCAATATAAAGTTCATCAGTATTAAAATAATCATAATCGCAATATTTTCTTATATCTGAAACAATATGGGTCAGCACTGCATAATGTTCGTGTAACTGGTTAGATATATATTCCTCGGTCTTTAATTTATGGTTGTAAACAACTATAAAAAACATAACAAATATTAT
This sequence comes from Tepidimicrobium xylanilyticum, assembly GCF_900106765.1. NCBI lineage: Bacteria > Bacillati > Bacillota > Tissierellia > Tissierellales > Tepidimicrobiaceae > Tepidimicrobium > Tepidimicrobium xylanilyticum. Next base: position 123,540 of record NZ_FNNG01000005.1, on the reverse strand, counting down.
AAAGATTAAAATTATAAATGTTATTTTTATCCTCATGATAATATACAACTCCAGTAAATTTTAAGTTTAATCAAAGCTTTGTTTTTACTCATATCCACCTCTTAATGTATAACTGTCACTATCTACTATTGTATGATAATTAATTAAAAATATATCGAAATCAATATCAGCAGTGATGTAGTGTCGTCTACTATATGGAGCTAACTCATCAATAGAATAAAATGTTTGATGACTATCTTTAACACGTAAGATTGGTGTTCTATTATTTATGCTAATGAATTTATATTGCTCTGAAGAAGATGATGGTACAATAAAAGAGCCTGATGAGTTAGAAGAACTCCCACTAAGAACTATGTTAAATGGTCCATATCCATAACCCCATTCAATTCTAAACCTTGGATTTGGATATCTTGAATACGTATCCCATTCCACTCTTCTAAAAACATCATCATTCCTTGCATCTAATTTTATAGAGATAACCGAATTAGTAACACCCAACATCTCTACATCATCTACAATTTTCCCATTATAAAGTACCCTCTGATCTTCAATAAAAATTAACGCATATCCCGTAGTTTTATTACGAAATAAATCATCCGTATATAATTCTAGTATTATATCTATTTCATAAGTATAATCAAAATCTTCATAATACAGCCTTCGAGTTGTATAAACTGAATTATCATATACATTCAATTGAACAGTATCACTACTCATACTTTCAACAATTGGTTCATATACTTTTACCCACCAGTGTTCTATCAATACTTGTTCATCACCATAATCATCGAAAACCAATTGAGACACTTCTTCAATAAACTTTTTAGGCAACTCAAATTCATAGGTATAATAAGCCTCATTACTTTCTAAATAAAGTAAAAATACATTTTCACTTACATCATTGTTACCTAATTGCAATTTGTAATTATTAGGTACTTCCAAAAATATACCATTATGAATTATATCAAAATTTCCACTAATATCTTTAGAATCAATTACTAGTTTTTCATCATGAATTCGTGACTGATATATTGTTCCAAATAAATTGATTTCTTTATTATCAATTTTCCCTACTAAATTTAGTTTTGTCCCATATAAAGAAAGTTTATCTATTACTATTTCTGAATTTTTATATTCTGTATTATTATCAGCTATCTTGTTTAAAGATTTCGCACCTAAAAATTTTACTTCTCCATCAATCAACTTAACTTCTTGGCTATCATCAACTGTTGTAAAATTGGATACTGTAGCAAAGCTTGGATATACATTAATTAAAATAACTATCAATGTTAATACAAGAATCAATCGTTTTTTCATAACATAACCCCCTTAGTTTTAATATAACACCTCACATTTTTTCTCATATTCCCACTATTTTTATAAGCTTTACATAAGACCATTCCTTTCTGAATTCTGACTTAAATAAAATACAATAAATTTATCAAGTAAGAATATTTACCTTTGTTATTATTATAATATTTGTATAAAGCATTGTCAATTTATTTAGAGTATCTGTTTCACTACAACTTGCTACATATTTATACATCATTTCTTCATTAAGCCATCCCTTAACATTAGTTCCAATATTATGTTGGCTTGCCAACAAGTGATGGTTTATTTAACATAAATTTAATGTTATACTTTTTAACTAAAGAAAGGGGGGCAGTTGAATCTAAATTTTAAGGAGGATTTAAGATGAAAAAGAAAGGTAAAAAGATATTACTATCATTAGCAGCAACTATGCTTTTATCAACATCAGTAGGACAAGCTGCAAGCTACAATAACAGAAGCAATACTTATAACAGAAATAACGACAGAACCAATAGTAGAGTTCATGTAATTTCCTATGACAAAAACTACTACAACTACCTATATAACTGGGGTAATCTAATAATTAGATGGGACCCTGTAGGATGGGAAAAAAATAAACCATCTGAGCCTACTACCCCTGTAGAGGAAACAGAAACACCAAACTCTAACATTGGCAATGAAAAAGAAAATCAAAATCAAAAAGAAAACAATAATCAAAAACCTAGCACAAGGCCAAGCAACCCAACTCCAGAAACTGAAGTAGATTCAAATACTGCAATAGAAAAAGAAGTGGTTAGACTTGTTAATATAGAAAGAGAAAAATCCGGACTAGCTCCCTTAGCCTACAGTGAAGAATTATCTAGGGTAGCCAGGATAAAATCTCAAGATATGGCAGATAAAAACTATTTCAGCCATACATCTCCTACATATGGAGATCCATTCAACATGATGAGGAGCTTTGGCATTAAATATAGAACGGCAGGAGAAAATATTGCCAAAGGTTATTCTAGTGCCAAATCGGTAGTAAATGGCTGGATGAATTCATCAGGCCATAGAGCTAATATACTTAATCCTAGCTTTGGTAAAATTGGGGTAGGTTATGTAAAGGTAAATGGTACAACCTATTGGACTCAATTGTTTACCGATTAATTAAATATAAAAATTATAGGTTCTCTTTAAACTTAGCTTAAAGAGAACCTATTTTATTAGGTCTATAAAATGCTTAGTAAGCTTTGCCGTATATCCCCATATTATATAGTCATTGTAATTGTAGAAGTAGACTGAATACTTTCCAAACTTCCACTTATATTTTTCCCCATTGGGGATGAGATTATATGGAAAATCCTTGCTAATTACTGGATGGAGGTCTAGGTAATATAATTTTGGCTCATTTTTTATAAAGAAATCCACTGGAACTGTGAATATATGGTCTACTTCATCCTTATTTGGTCTGATCTTATCCACAGAAATGTTATTAATTGTGCCTAAAAAGGGATAGATGGCAATATTGGAAGTGGTAACGATGTAATCTAGCTCTCCTATTATATCTATATTTTCCTTTTCAATATTGAGTTCTTCAATTGTTTCCCTTATAGCAGCTTCCTTAAAGGTTTCTCCCCTTTCCACTTCACCTCCTGGAAAAGAAATCTCACCAGGTTGCCTCTTTAAATTTTTAGCCCTTAATTCATAAACTATTTGCCACTGATTCCCTTTTTTAACCAAAGGAATGAGCACCGCAAAATTCTGTCTAACCTCTAAGGGTTGGGCCACCCTTCCCTCTACTTTGCTTATAATATCTCCTATGTCCATAAAACTAACAACCTTTCTATCCTATAATAAAACCCTAAAGCATTTGCTTTAGGGTTTTATTTACTTAATTGGTGTTACATCTTCAGCTTGTGGACCTTTTTGTCCTTGGACTATTCTAAAGGATACGGTTTCTCCTTCTTCTAAAGTCTTAAAGCCCTGTTTATTAATTTGTGAATAATGCACGAATACGTCGTTGCCTTCCTCAGTTTTAATAAAGCCAAAGCCCTTTTCTGAATTAAACCACTTTACTGTACCATTTACCATTATTTAATACCTCCAAATATTTATTTCCTTTAATTCACAAGGTATAAAGAAATAAAGATTTGGAGACAAAAAATCTATATAAATCTTATTTCCTTAACCTATTCTCACACATGAAAACCAATGCCGTCTATTGCTGTTGAATTAAAGCTATACTTTATTATATACTTTATTCTCATAAATAGCAACAAATATTTACTAATAAATTAAAATAAATAATCCATAGACTTATTTTTCACTCTTTATTCTTATAGTTCCATCGCTAGTTATATTGGTTTTAAAAGGTTTAGATAGATCCTTTATGTATCCTATAACCCTGCTCTTCTCATTGTCTTCTAAGGGAATAGGCCTACCATCCATTATAGAACAGGGTATTATTTCTACTCTGTCTATCTTTTTTCCCTTCATAACAACCTGGCCTATCATAGTAGTTTTAGTTAATTCATCCTTTGAACCGAATACAAAATTCCCAAGGCTGTAGAAAATAGGTTTGTCTTTATATATCTCTATCCCCTGTAAAACGTGGGGATGATGCCCCATTACAATATCGACACCTCTATCTATCGCCTCCTTAGCAACTGCTATCTCTTCTTTCCTAGGATAAGTACTCCTTTCCTTACCCCAGTGGATGGAAAGAATTAATATATCTACTTCTTTTTTCAGCCCTTCAATCCTATTCATCATATCCTTGGTAAAACCATCGTAAGCACCTACTAACCCAGGCCTTTTATCAGTAGCATACCAATTCACATGGGGAATAACCCTAGAAAATGCTATTACTCCAAATTTGAGTCCATTTGCTTCAACTATAGTACCCTTTAAGGCCTCCTTTTTATTTCTTCCAGCCCCTACATATTGTATTCCGCTTTCTTCTAGGTACATCAAAGTATCTAAAAGACCTTCATATCCATAATCTAAAATATGGTTATTAGCTAAAGTAGCAATATTAATACCAGCTTTTTTCATGGCATCAAGATTCTTTGGAGAAGATTTAAAATTGAATTCTTTATCAGGCCATATTGTTTCCTTATCCGTAATGCTAGTTTCTAAATTGACTATTGACAGATGGCTATTCTTAAAATAATGCTGCACCCTTCCCCAAGGGTAGAAATACCCATATTTTTCAACAGCTTTTTTAACTGTTCCATCCATCATTACATCCCCTACTAAGGAAATGGTAGTAATCTCTCCTTCATCCATCCCATAAGCCATGGAAAATGGTTTTAAAATGATTAATATCCAAATAACCACCGCAATTATAATCTTTTTCATCTAAGTCCTCCTGTTTTAAACTTAATATATACCATTATACATGAAATAAACTCATCTGTCAGTTTGTAGATGAGTTTAATATATGGATTATTGTAGAATCCATTTTACAAAATCCTTCCTTGCATAAAAGCTCTAAGTTCTTAATAGTTTCTTCTATGGTATCCCCAATAATCCCAATATTTGGCCTAACAATTACATCTTCTATAGCTAAAAAAGCTGATAGGATTGCTTCTTCTACTGATGTAGAAAGCTTCAATGCACAAGTATCTTTGGCACCATCACATATTATACCAGTCAAATTTGCTAATACGTTGTTACATGCTCCACCTATTTGTCTTTGATTGCCTCCTAACATCCAGGCAATAGCACCACTTGCACCTACACCAGCCCCAATAGCACATCCGCACATAGCAGATAATTTGCCAGTATATAGTTTCACATACTTGTTAAGCATTAGAGCTAAAAAGATAGCCCTTATCAGCCTTTCATCCTCAATATTATTTTCTTCAGCAACAACAGTTATAGGCAAAAATACCCCTATTCCTTGATTACCACTGCCAGAGCTAGTCATTATTGGACAACTACCTCCCCCCATCCTCATATCAGCAGCTAAAGCAGTTAAAATTCTAGCCTTAGTGGGAGCATCCAAATGTATTTTTCCCTTCTTTTCTAACTCAATCAAGCCTCTTCCTACATTAAGGCTATTTTCAGCCTCCAATCCCCTTTTAGCAGCTTCTTTATTCATATTTATTCCTTCAACTATAAAGAGTAAAGAATCTAAAGGTACCCCTTCAGTAACTTGTATCATATCCTCAAAGGATAAATTTTTTATAAATCCCGGATCACTTCCCGCTTCCTTTTCTAAAAGTTTCTTATATATGGTTTCACCATTAACTTTAATACTGTATATATGGTTGTGGGCATCTTTTAACACTACCTCTACCGTCCTATTTTCTCCTTTGCCTAATACTTCCACGTATACTTCAGGAGTGTTTTCAATATAGTTCACAGTTACCCTTCCCTCTTTTAACATTCGATGGGCTTTTCTAATGTGATCCTCTTTAACATCCTTCAAAACCATTAATCCATCCTCTGGATTACCAGCTATAACCCCTAAAGCCCCTGCTAAATCTAATCCCCATTCTTTCGTATATGGAATAATCACCGATTTGCCATTCTTAAATATATTCTTGCTCACTTTTATTTCAAGCCTGTCTATTTCCTCATTAAAATGTCTATTGACTACAGAAGCCGCGTAAGCTACAGCTACAGGCTCAGTACATCCTAAGGCAGGTACAGTCTCTTCATTAATTATATTCAATAATCTATACATAATATCTTTATTAACCATCTTACCACCTCTCCTTCATTTGCATTTGATATTATGCAATTTTTATACCAAAAAACAAAAAAGAAGGAAAAGCTGATATTTACTCAGTTTATCCTTCTTTATTAGTTGACATTTTCTATAGTTTTTTCTCATTATTGCAAATTACATACCTTATATATATTGGGAATATCCAATGAAAGGGATATAAATAAGGCAGGATGATTTTTCGCATTTATGCAAATTTTTCTCATTATTGCAAATTGTACTTATTTAACTTCCTATACAAAGTAGATAGATTGATACCTAAAATAGAGCTTATTTTTTTCTTATCTTCAGTAGTGTTCCCATATTCCTCTAAATAGGATCTTAACAATTCCTTTTCGTAATTATCTAAAATATCTTTTAATTTATTATCCTTTTTCACCATCAGTAAAGGGCTGTTAAAGTGCTCCTTAATGGAATTGGGTAGGCTTTCAAAACTTATTTTCTTATTCTTTTCCACGTTTATCAAATATTCAACTACATTTTCCAGCTCCCTCACATTGCCTGGCCAATTATACCTATAAAAAGCCTCCTTTACTTCCTGTGATAATATTTTTATTTCCTTACCCAACCTGTTACAACACTTTTTTAATAAATACCTACTTAATTTATCAATATCCTCTATCCTCTCCCTCAAAGGAGGAATATAAATGGGTATTACGTTTAATCTATAATATAGATCTTCTCTAAATTCTCCCTTTTCAATCATCCCTTCCAAATTTCTATTAGTAGCAGTTATTAGTCTGAAATCTACAGAAATCAGCTCTTTTCCTCCTAAACGCATAAAGGTTCCTTCCTGTAAAACTCTTAAAATCTTAGGTTGCAAATGTAGGGGTAGATCGCCTATTTCGTCTAAGAACAAGGTGCCTCCTTTAGCTAACTCCAACTTGCCCATTTGTCCTTGGCTGCTTGCACCTGTAAAGGCTCCTCCTTCATAGCCAAATAACTCACTTTCCAATAGATTATCTGGAATAGAAGCACAGTTTATGGCTACAAAGGGAAAATTTTTCCTATCACTGGCATTATGGATCGCTCTTGCAAACAATTCCTTTCCCGTACCACTTTCCCCTCTCAATAGTACGGTTGATCTACCCTTGGCCACCTCTTTTGCCAAATTCTTAGCCTTGATTATATTAGGACTATTCCCAATTATATGGTCAAAAGTTATATTGCTACTACCTTCTATTAATCTGTAAGCACTTCTTACCATATTGGTAGTTTTATGGATTTCAATAATGCTGCTTACCCTTTTATTCTTTACCTTTACTGGAATTATTTTAATTATGAAACTCTTTTTCTTATTCTTAACCGTTACTCTAGTTTCCATGGAAGCGGGAGCTTCCAAACTTCCATTTAGATCAGGCAAAATATTAGTAACATGTTTATTGATCAGGTCATAAGATTTAATCTGTAAATAATCTTCTGCTTTTGAATTGATAAATTTTATTTTCCCCATAGTATCGGTGCATATTATCCCATTGTCTAGTCCATCTATTATCTCCTTTATTTCTTGGCTCTGTATAGTTAATCTATTTATGGTATTAATATAATTTAAATTTCCTGCTAACAAATCTCCCAACTTGCTTAAAAAAACAACCAAGGAATCATAATTTTCTTGAATTCTCTTTTTCTGTTCTAAATCAAAAGCTATAAGTCCAATAACTCCTAATAGTTCCCCTTGACTTTTAATTGGATATCCAATAGCAGCCAGTTCAGCACAATCCCCTTTCAAACTACAGCTAAAACATTTTTCACTAATATTAGGACTATCTATGAACTGGGGTTCTCCTATTTTGGCCACCATTTCAAAGGAGCAATTTTTAGGCAATGGCTTTCCAATAAGGTCCTTGTACATGCCAGTAGCTGCAACCCTGTTTAAATTCTTGTCAACAATGGTTACATCTACATTCAGCACCGTCAGTATGGCCTCTGCTACTTCTTGAACGGAACTCTGTATATTAAACAGCTCCATCTATATCACTTCCCTTAAGACTCTTATCTATTATTATCTCCATCATGGAATACCTGATCTAATACTATGACTAAAGCCAATATAAGGGGTTGGTCTTCATCGTCTAGTATTTCCACCGAATAGGTATCTGAAAAGGATATCCACTTCTTATTTATCCAGGCAATAGGACTGCCATTTTTAAGAATATTGAAACTATAATGGAATATATCTCCATCAATGGTAAAGCTGCCATAGGAACTTTCTATATGGAATTTTGGTTTGAAAAAAGTAAGTTGTTGTTTAACCTTGGCTACAAGACTACCCTCTTTATAAATAAAATATTCTGGTAATAATCTGAAAACCTGCTGTTCAATATAGATAAGCTCTATTCCATTTAAGTCGTAGATATACAGCTTGTTTCCTAAAGAAAAAATCTTACCAACTACTTCATATTGAGGGTTACCATTTTCATCTTCAATATTGAATTTATCTGCTATAGAAAAAATTCTCTCTCTAATTATATACCTCATAATCCTCTCCTTGCTTTCATATATAATTTTATGCAAATATTGAAAATATAGATATTTACATTATATTATATATGTATGAATATATCTATACATAGTTATTAAAATGAACTTATAGGTACACAGAACAATATATTATAAATTTGGAAGGAGAGTAATAGCTTATGAATGATAGAAAGCCTTGGAATGAATATTTTATGGAGATTGCTGAAATGGTAGCAACACGCTCTACCTGTGATAGAGCAGAGGTTGGATGTTTAATCGTTAATGATGATAATCGGATTGTATCGACCGGATATAATGGATCTATTTCTGGTAATCCCCATTGTAATGATGTAGGACATACTATGAGGGATGACCATTGTATAGCCACCATACATGCAGAAATGAATGCACTTATCTATTGTGCAAAGGAAGGAATATCTGTTAAGGACTGTAGAGTCTATGTAACCCATTTCCCCTGCCTAAATTGCACAAAGGCATTAATACAAGCTGGAATTAAAAAAATCTATTATAAACATAGCTATAGAATGGACGATTATGCCATAGAGCTATTAAACAAAAATAACATTCCTTTCGAAAAAATATAATACTAATGGTGATTACCATTAGTATTATATGTCTAAAGCCTTCTTGGCCAGCATGTCTGCCTCCTCATTATATTGATTCCCAGAATGGGCCTTTATTTTTATAAATACTACCTTTAATCTATCCTTTATGGAATCATAATACTTTTTATACTCTTTAGTACCATATTTATTAGCCTTCCATTCCCCAGTAGCCCATTTTTCTATTCCCATATAATCATAATGTAGATAAAGGGTATCCTTTCCCCTTTTTATGGCCTCTTCCATGGAATATTTAGCCCCCGCTATTTCACCAGCCACATTCCTCATATCTACTAAATTTAAATCCCTTTCCTTTTTGGAACAGGTTTCTTTCCCCTCAACTGTAAATATAACGGCCCCAAAGCTATAGGTTTTAGTCTCCTCATTAAAACTTCCATCAATATAGGCAACCATCTCATTGGTTCCTAGCTCTTTTATGTCCTTATCTTCTAACCTTTCATCATTATCTTCAATAAAATTTATTGCTTCCTCATAAGTAGAAAACTTTTTATATACTGCATTGGAAAAGCCTTTTACCTGAGCTTCACACTCAGCCCAAGTTTTATATATACCCTTATTTCTACCTACCCTTACCGCATAATATTTAGCCATAATACACCTCTTAAATCATACTAATATATCCATTCTACCACTTCTTCCATAGGTTTTCTAGTCTTAGGTCTTTTTGGGTCTTCCTTCCTGTATCCAAATGCCAGCATGCATGCAACTCCAAACTGTTCGCTATTAATTACCCCTTCACTTTCCAATATTTCCTCCAGCTTTTCCCTATTAAACCCTTCAATAGGACATGTATCTATGCCAATTTGAGCTGCTGCTGTCATCATGTTTCCTAGGGGAATATAGGTTTGCATAACAGCCCAGTCAAATATATATCTATTGTTTTGAAGAAGTTTGAAGTCATTTTCTTGAAAGCTCTTATACCTTTCAAGCCTTAATTTCGCCATATCATCAGGGAATTTGTGCACATCTTTTACCATATATCTTATGTAATCTGAACTATATATCATATCCTTCTTCTTTCGAGCTAATATTATAACTAAATAGCTTAGTGTTGACATTTGTCGCTGTACACCCCAAGCTACTGGCAAGATTTTCTCCTTTAATTCTTCACTTTCTACAACCAAAAATTTCCACGGCTCAAAACCAAAGGAACTTGGGGACAACCTTCCAACTTCTAATATGAATTCCAAATCCTCTTTTGGCACTTTTTTGTTCTCATCAAACTCCTTACAAGCAAATCTAAACCGATGAGCCTTTAAAATCTCTTCCTTTCTATTATCCATATTATCCCTCCTAAAATTTATCTATATATCTTTATACCCTATTGTTCCATTTTATTGCCATATTATTTACCCTCTTCTATTCAAATGGCAAAAGTAACTGTTGTTTCGAAATATTTACATGATATAATTAAACTGTACCAGATTCTATTAATATTTGGTAAGACAAAGGAGGTCATATGATGGATATTAGTTTAATTGGAGTGCCTATCATGTATGGTTGTGATCGACAAGGTGCTCAGTATGGACCTGACAAATTGAGACAGAAGGGTATAATAGAAACAATAAAAAAACATGAAAATAATATCTACGATCTTGGTAATCTTTACATTCCTTATATCCCAGAAATGGACAAGTTGACTTTTCATGATACAATCAAGTATTTAAAACCCATAGTTTATATAAATACAAATCTTGCTCATTGTGTTTATAGTGCTTTAACTTCTAATAGCTTCCCTTTAGTAATTGGCGGAGACCATTCCTTAGGTTTAGGTAGTATCTCAGGTTCTAGCAAATTCCATAAAGAATTAGGAGTAATATGGATAGATGCTCACGGAGACATTAATACCCATGAAACATCTCCATCTAAAAACGCCCATGGCATGCCATTAGGTGCTGCTTTAGGAAAAGGTGACTCCTCTTTAGTTAACCTCTATTTTTATGGAACTAAAGTAAAACCTGAAAATACATTCATTATTGGCGCCAGAGACTTGGACGAAGGTGAAATTAAACTAGCTAAAGAACTAGAACTAAATCTATATACTATGGATACCATAAAAAAATCTGGCTTAAAATCCATCATTGAAGATGTAATAGATAAGATAAAAAATTCCAATATCGACGGAATCCATTTAAGCTTCGATATAGATGTATTGGATAAAAGCTTAGTTCCTGGCACAGGAACGCCCGTCAAAAATGGATTTAACATAGAAGAAGCTAAGATGATACTCAAGAGTCTATTAGATACTAAGATGATAAAGTCAATGGATTTAGTAGAGTTAAATCCTTTACTAGATGAAAACGATACCACGTCAAATCTTTGTATCGAACTAGTAGATTTTATATTTGAACATATTTAGTTATCATGTTTGAATCCATATTCGTTTAATCTGATTTTAGCCTTCCTCATTGGGTATAATAAACAAAAGAAGAAGGAGGGATTATTTTGAAAGCACTTATTACTTTTAAATATACCGATGAAGAGTTTAAGACCTTAAAAGAATTAGGCTACGAAATTATTTTTCAGGATGAAAAGGACCTAACTTTTTCCGATGATATAAAAGATGCTGAAGTTTTGGTTTGTTTTGATCCCTTTAAAAAATTAGATATTGATATGCTACCAAAATTAAAATGGATTCAGCTATTAAGTGCTGGTATAAACCAAGTCCCAGTTGATAAGGTTTTAAAAAGAAATATTATCCTTACCAACAACCGAGGAGGGTATAGCATCCCCATAGCTGAATGGATAGTTCTTAAAACCCTTGAAATGTACAAAAATAGCTGGGAATTTTACAAAAAACAAGAAAATAAAGAGTGGAAAGTGGATACTTCCCTGTTTGAAATTTATGGAGAAACCATAGGCTTTGTAGGTACTGGTTCCATCGCTCAAGAAGCAGCAAAAAGATTTGAAGGTTTTGGAGTTAATATAGTCGGAGTAAATGCTACTGGCAAAAAAGCAGAATATTTTCATGAATGTTACAGTACTAACAGATTAAATGAAGTAGTAAGCAAGTGGGATGTTTTAGTAGTAGCAGCTCCTTATACTGATAAAACTCACCATTTGATAAACGAAGAGGTATTTAAGAATATAAAGGATGGAACCTATTTAATAAACATTGCCCGCGGCAGCATAATAGACGAAAAAGCACTTATTGAAAACCTAAAGTCAGGAAAAATTAGAAAGGCAGCTTTAGACGTATTTGAAGCAGAACCTCTACCAAAAGATAGTCCTCTATGGGATATGGACAATGTAATAATTTCTCCCCATAATTCTTGGGCATCCGAGATGAATGCAAAAAGAAGATATGAAATTGCATATAAGAATATGAAAAAATATATAAATAGCGAAAAGCTAATCAATGTAATAGATATTAAAAAAGGCTATTAATTAAAAACAAATATTCAATAACAAAAATAAAACTCTCAGAAATGAGAGTTTTATTTCTGTTTGATACCTATTCCCACTTAGGTTCATTAAAGTTGCTAGGGTCTTTAATCCTCTTAGCTTCTTCTTCTGATACAATGTAGCCTACTATACCCTTATTATCGTATTCTTTTACTAGTTTTATGGCATCCTTCTTAGACATAGGTTCAGAAAAATTATCATTAGTTATAACAATATATTTTTCATCCAAGACTATTCTCCCTTTCATATTAATGTCTAATTAGTTTACCCTTCGAAGTCCTTTTTTATTAACCTTCCCTTTTCATTTAATGTTACCTGTGTAATTTTAACTAGTTTAGGTTCATCGTCAATTTTAGCACACTCAAGGATTTGATATACTTTAGAAGTGTCTTCATTCTCTTTAAATACCTCTCTAAGTAGTTTGAAGATCGAATAAGGATGATCTGGATCCTTAATACTTATAAAGGAAATATTACCCACAGCCATAGCTTCCTTTATCAATTTTTCAAAATCAATATTTGAAATTCCTGGAATCAAAAAATAGTCTATATCTTCATTTTTCAAATCATCGAATCCCTTAACTTGTAAGGTTCTATACTTGGCTTTAGCAATAGCCATTAATGTAGCCATTAGTGGAAGTATTCCCCATCCCTTATGACCTGAAACTATTATAGATTCTTTTCCATCAATAGCATCCTCTAAATATTTAGATTGAGATTCTGTCATAAAATCTTGATCTACTAACTTTTTTAACATTGGGTTCATCTATTATCACTCCTCCATAATTTAAATCTCCCTTTTATTATGATACCCCGCTTCTCTATAAATAGTAATATTATTTTAATTAAGTTCTACTTGACCAAAAGACAAAAAAGTAGTATCATTTTATATGATTGAAAGATGTGGGGATATAGTTCAGTTGGGAGAACGCTTGACTGGCAGTCAAGAGGTCAGGGGTTCAAGTCCCCTTATCTCCACCATAAAAAACCTTGTAATTTCAATGATTACAAGGTTTTGTTGTTTTTTGTAGAAATCAAATAATTTTCATTTTGACTACTATTTAGCTATCAAGAACCATTATAAAATTTAAAAATGTCTATTTTACAAAGAATAAAAATCATAATATTATCAATGTAAAGAATGGGGTAATAGCCTACATATAAAAAATTGAAACTCCACTATCATTGGGTCAGAATCTACCCAGATATAAGTTAAAAAACAGCATGGTCAATCAACCATGCTGTTTTTTATTAATATTTGCTAATCCACATCTACATTAACTTTATTCCATAAAAGATGCAAAAATGTCCGTTCCTTTTGCATCACTAACAGGAAGTAATTCCCGATAATTTTATAGCCCTTCTTACCAATCCGTAGATAAACACTATCCCTATCCCATTTATTAAAGTAGTAGGAAGCACTACAGCTCTCATCAACACATTCATGGGAACAGGCAAACCTACCATAAGCCTAGCTGACCCTAAAAAGACCGTTCCGCTTATAAAAGTTCCTATACCTCCAATTACCCCCACCACAATGGAGTTGTTTTTAAACTGATAAAAAAACTTAATTATAACAAACAGGATTAAGCATGCAACCATTTTATCAATTATATTGGGTAGTTGACCTCCCGGAAAGCTAGTTGTCATTGCAGAAAGTAATCCTGCTAATAATCCCGTAAATATAACATTTTCAAATTTGGGATTCAATAAAAGGGAAACTATCATAAAAATAAGAAGAAAATCAAATTTCATACCACCTAATATGCCTGGTGTAATTTGATGCAAAATAAAACCGATGGCTAATAGTAATGTTGTAAGAATATTTTTTCTTAACTTCATTATAAACATCTCCTTTTCATTTTTTATTCTTTTATTTTTCCAGTCATCAGCTTCTCTTCACAACATACCATTTCACCACCTTTTCATTTTTATAATAAAAAAAGCCTTCCGTCCCAAAAAAAGGACGAAAGACTGCTTCCGCGGTGCCACCTTAATTAGATTATCCATTGGATAATCTCTCTCAACAGATACCTAGCTTAAAGCTATATATCCTATTCCTGTAACGGGAAATCCCCGGTATTGGCTACTCTATTTACCATTTCACCAAACTTCTCCTAGACCCATTCACTAAAGCTATGGTATCGGACTTTCACCAACTCCGACTCGCTATAAAACCATATGACTTTAGCTACTATTTCTATTCATAGAATTTCAGATTAATTTTTAAAATTATATAATATTGATATAAAAAAGTCAAGAATTAGTATGGCTATTATTTGGACTTATAGCACAATCAATATGATATCTCCTGTTGTGAAAAGCTTCCTTACTTTAAATCATCATAAGCCTTATATAATTCTTCAAGCTACTTACTGGTTCTCCTAACATTTTTGTCCTAAATCCAGTAACTATTTTTTGATAATAAGCTTAATTTAGTCCGATAAATTATGCAAAATTAGAATAAAAATATAACTTAAGCAAAAGGAAGATAGATATAAAAAGATAATCATAAAACATTTCTCTTAAACAGTAGAGGAGAGCTTTCCTCTCCCCTTCCTCTATCACTATTGTCTATTTTAATAAACTAAGAATTCTATCTATTATAACAGCAGCTTGGGCTCTAGTTGCTTCTTCTTTTGGTCTTATTGTAGAATCTTCAAATCCATTAATTAGGCCTAAGCCTACAGCCTTTTCCATATACTCAACTGCCCAATCAGAAATTGTTGAACTATCTTTGAACCCATTTAAGTTTCCTTTAGTATTCAAATACTCTGGGTATTTAATATTTATTACTTCTATTAACAACTTGATCATTTGTTCCCGAGTTATATTTCCATTTGGATTGAAGTTACCAGTACCGTCACCTGATACAATTTTTAGATTTGCTAAATTCATTACTGCTTCATAATACCAATGACTTTCTTTGACATCATCAAATTTAGAGTGACCGGTAGTTGTCTCTATATTAAATGCTCTAACCAAAATAGCTGCAAATTGTGCTCTTGTAAGTTTGTCCTTAGGTCTAAATTCATTGTTCCCAAATCCTACAACAATTCCTTTTTCAGCCAAATTTTCTATTGCTTTTTTAGCCCAAGGTACATCATCTAAATCTACAAAGGTTATTTCTTCTGTTGATATCTCTTCTTTAAGCTCCTCTGATTTCTTTGGTTGCTCTGTTTTTTTAGTTTCTTCTGATTGTACTGGTTTTTGTGGTTTTTTTGGCATTTCTGGTGCTACTGGTCTTTCAGTCTCTGTAGGAAATTCTGGCTCTTTAGGTTCCTTTGGTTGTTCCAACTCTTCTTTTACTACTACTTTAATGCTTATCTCCGGCTTTTCTCCTGCCATGCCTTCTGGTAAGTCATAAGAACCTATAAACTTATATTCTCCAGCTTTATTGCCATCATAGTCCTTGCTTGTCCAAATTACATTTACTTCTACTTTTTCTCCATCATTTAAGTACAGAGTTATTTTTTTTGGTAAATTTACATTATCTATTTTTGTCCCGTAATCCACCTCTATTGCTCCTAATTCTTCTACTGATTCTACAGCCAATGTTATAATTTTAAAGTAGTCTGAAACATCAAACCATTTGTTTTTTTCACTTAATGTGTAAATATAAACCTTATTATCCTTACCGTTTCCCATGTTATTGATAAATGCATCAGGAGCAATCTTTCTTACTTTCTTTAGTATGGTTACGTTAATTAATTCATTATTCGCAAATGAATAATTATCTATCGCTATATCTTCTGTATCTTTGGAAAACAATATACATATCAAACCATTATCAGAAAACGCATTATTTCCTATCTTTTTCAAAGTTCTAGGAAATTCTATATACCTTATTCTATTATTTTTAAATGCATAAGTGTCTATTTCCTTTACACCTTCTGGAATAAATACTTTTTCTATTTGATTATCCTGAAAAGCGCCTTCTTCTATTATTAACCCATCTAAACCTTCGGGAATTACTACTGTAGTCAATTGCCTATTTTTAAATGCTCTTTTCCCTATGCAAGTTATTTTTTCTCCTCTTTCGTTTACTTCAGGTAAAACTAGAACTTTATTTTCAGTTAATTTTTCTAATCCTTTTTCTGAAAAACCAGTTATAGTTGTGTCTTCATATGTAAAATCCTCTATTTCCCATTCACTATCAACTGGAATTGCGTATTTATCCTTTACAATTATCTTTCCAACTACTTCTAGCTTGGTTTCTGGATTAGATTGGCTTATCCCTTCTGGAAGCTTAAAAGTTCCAATTGCTTCATATTCTCCTGCAATATTCCCATTATATTCTTCAAGTATCCAAGTCAAATTTACTTTATGTGCTTGATTTTTGGAGTCTATTATATAAGTCCTGTATGGTAATTTTCTTATGGCCATTTCTTTAGGCGTTCCATAATCTACAACTATTGGTGTTACCTGGTCTATTGCTTTAATTCTTACTTCTTCTACTACTTCTTTTATCCTACACCGAAAAACAACTTGTGTTTCTTTATTCTCTAAATTAATTGTTACTGGATTGTTGCTTACTAATTCATACTTATTATCATCATATTCAGGAATTATCTCTACATCTTTATCTCCTATACGATAATACTCTCCAGTTAGCAGATTCTTCCATATTTGTTCCTCTTTCAGAACTTCATCATTAAACACATATTTAACAATGATCTTTGCAGGATTAATTACATGATAATTAGAATCCAGTAAGTTATTTTTGTTTTCATAATTAGGAGTATATAGGTGAACTACGCCATCATATCCTTCATTTTGATAAAAGGCTTTTTCATGAAGTGCCCTTATACTACTTGGTAGATTAACATCCTTCAACTTGTTGTTTGAAAACGCATATTTGTCTATTACTTCAACGCCTTCTTCAATAATTACTGAATCTAAATAATCATCATGCCAAGTATTCCAAAATGCATTTTCACCTATAATCTTAACGTTACCTGGAATAGTTACAGAAGTTATCTTATTTCTAGCAAAAGCCCTTTTCCCTAATTCAGTTACATTTTCGGGAATCGTTATAGATGTAAAATTGTTGTTATTGAATCCAGACAAATACTTCAAAGTACTTGGAAATTTTACCTCAGTCAATTGATTGTCACTAAAAGCTAAATCATCTATCCTCGTTACACCTTCTGGAATTGATACAGTAGTTAAATTGTTATAACTAAAAGCTGTTGGTATAGTTGTTAAACTATTAGAAAGCTTCAAGTTTGCTATCTCATTAAGAGTAAATGCTCCACTTCCTATTTCTATTACGCTATCTGGTATAACTAAAGATTGTAATTTATTCCCATTAAATGCAGATTCTCTTATAGTGGTTACGCTATCCGGAATATCAATTTCTGTCAAACAATTATAACGAAAGGCTTCTTTTCCTATTATTTCAACTGTATCCGGAATTTTTACAGAGTTTATACCAACTTTAGGGTCTTTCATAGTGCTATATTCCCCTAAAAATGCCCTGTCTCCTATCTCTGTTATTGGCTCTCCCAGTTTATTTACTGCAAGTAGAACTATATGTTTATTAGTCTTAAACTTTTCTTTTCCATTTTCAGAAAATCCGGTTATAGTTGTTCCTTCATATGTAAAATCTTCTATGCCCCATTCTTCATCTTGTACTTCTCCAGATTTTACTATTATTTTCACTATTACTTTTAACTCTATTGGTGGGTCTGGTTGAACCACTCCTTCTGGAAGTTCAAATATTCCTTCTGCAGTATATTCACCTACAGCATTTCCATCATAGTCTGATATTAACCAAGTTACATCCACCTTATATTTTTGATTATTTGAATCTATTATAATAGCCTTGTCAGGTAGTTTGGCTTTTGCTTCATATTCACTTGTACCAAGGCTTACTTCTATGTCTTCTAAGGGTTCAATCTTTTTTATGCTTGATTTTACACCTGATTCATCTTCTAGTGCATCTATAGCATCATTTATCTTTTTAACTACCTCTTTTACTTCATCTAGAGTTGCTAAAGGCTTTTGGTTTACTTCCTCTCCTTCTGTGATAGCTTCTTTTAATGCCTGTACACTTTCTCCAGTCTTTCCTTTTGTATCTATATTTTTTGATCCTTCAAGAGTTTCTACTAATAGAGTATAGGTTAAGTTAATATTGTCATTTCCTTTAAAAGAATCACTAAACATATATTCTGTACTTTTTGGGATAATAACTGATGTTAGTTGATTATTGGCAAATGCAATTTTTGCTATATGCGTAACTCCTTCTGGTATTGTTACAGAAGTTAGTTGATTATCATAAAAAGCTCCTGTTGGAATATTCTTTAGAGTTTCAGGTAGTATTACAGATATTAATTGATTTTTAGCAAAAGCCATGTTTCCCATTTCAGTCAAATTTCCTGGAAGTTCAATTGAAGTTAAATTATTCTGTGCAAATGCTTGCATACCTATAGTCTTTACAGTATTTGGTATTATTATAGAAGTAAGCCCTTTATTTCTAAATGCATTATTCCCAATAGCAGTAACAGCTTCTCCACCAATTGTCTCAGGAATAACTACATCTGTTTCAGTCCCATTATATCCAGTAATTTCACCATTTAAAAACTCAAATTCAGGCTCTGGATCAGTTTGAGCTTCTTCAGCAATTACTGATGCTGGAAATAAAATAGAAAAAAACATAATAAATACAAGAAGATATGCAATAAAACGTTTTATATTCTCCCTAAATATTGCATTAAATTGCTCCATTTAAACCCCTTCCTTTGTCAATCTTTTAACATTCCTTTTTTTATTGATAAGCTATTTTTACTATGTTTTCATATAAAATAAAACACCTCCATTTACAAGAACCTAAATTTGCTTCAAACTGGTATAATAATAGCATAGCCTAGATGAAATTTAAAATTAATATTTCTAATAAATGATTTTATATCATAATATTCATTTATAATAAATACATCTAGGAACTAAAAATGGACACGAGAACAATTCATTAACTTCTCTCATGCTCATTTCCTTTTATATTCAAATGCCTTAAAACAATCCTTATACTTTACTTGATAAGCTTATATTCGTTATTACATTTAAGCCTTCCGAATTTAGGACTTTTTCACCTGCTACCCTAAATAAAATAGAACATATCGTTAAAATTTTTCTTGTTGATAAAAAGTTGTCGGCTTCTATTTAACTTTGATAATATGAAATATTATACTAAAATTTATTAATGCATCCATCACAAGGAAACCATTCATCTTTAATAAATAACAATTAGACATATATCTATTTGATCATAAAAATTTCGACTATTATTTGGCCACTAAGTTTTAAAATATCTCCATCATAAAGCCCTTGTAACTCCAATGGTTACAAGGGCTTTTCTATTTCACCAAACTTCTCCTAGACCTATTCACTAAAGCTATGGTATCAGACTTTCACCAACTCCAGCTCGATAAAACCATATGACTTTAGTTACTACTTTAATTCACAGAATTTTTGATTAATTTTTAAGACTATTTTCTATATCCAGGAGCATATTTCGTGATCTCCTAGACAGAATGGTAAAGACAAAAAAAGAAAGGATGAATACTATCACAAAAATACCCAGCCAATGATATCCTTAACCTGCCCTGTAAAAAACTCATTTGGGCATATAAAATCGCTAGTACATATATAAATATTATGGTACCTACGTATATCCAAATAACCTTGTAGTTATAGTATATATTGGCAGCAAATATATATGCAAAGCTAAAATCAATCGAGAATAAACCAAAACTACCGGCTGTCTCCAAGGGGTAGAAAACCACAGGCCAACACAAGTGCGTCAATAGATACAGCTTGCCTTGCCTCTTCTATGGGCATTGGATTACCCCTTGCCCCCATAAGCACCCTCCACATGTTGGGAATGTATTCCCAAAACAGTCTTCTTTGTTCTCTTTATTAAGCTCACAACTAGCACAGGCATGACATGGCGAAAATTCATAGTCATCTACCTTGTTTCTGAAGCTTTTATACTCTTCAGAATTCCAAATATCTATAAGCTTGCTTTCGTTTACATTACCCAACGTATAAGCTGTAACATTTCTTTTAAAATATGGGGTGCTAATATACGAATAGGTGCTGTTAAAATGAAGTAGAGCCATACATGGAGAAACCATACCATCCCATCTGATAAATGTACACCTTTCCTTAATAAATTTACACTTGGAAGTTTCTGTTCCAATCTGATTGGTAATTATTGAAACATTATAATTATAGCTTAATAATCTAAATAAGGGTTCCTTAGTATATTGATTAAGGTCGATTAAGGGTAGGCTGATGGCCAAAGGTGGTAAACTTCTAGAATCATATGATGATGCTACAAAATTGCACAGCATTTGGTCTGCCATATCTCTACTGTAAGGCAAAACATTGCTTATAGAAATCATGTTGGCACCAACTTTATGAGCTAGCTTGTGCAAATTTCCCAAACTATTAACATTTTCTTTCATAACAACAAAGGCAATTCCAACTTTAATTTTATGGCGACTTTTTTCATTTATTGATTTTATTAATTGAAGATTTTCAGTCACACTTTTATAACTTGCACCTTTTCTGATATTTTCAAAAATGCCTTCATCAACCCCGTCAATTGACACCCACAAGGTATCCAGTTTGTTTGCAAATAATCCCTTAACCATATCTTCATCCAACAATGTTCCATTTGTAGTCATTTCAACATTGATGCCAAGTGATTTGATTCGACCAATCATGTATAAGATTTTCTTATGATAAGTTGGCTCCCCAAAGCCTCCAAACATTACGGCTTCTAAATCTTGAAAATCCTTAAGCTGTTCAACAAGATTATCAAAAGTATCCAGGCTCATTTCCCCAATTGGTTCCTTCCAAGTATTTCTTACACAAGTTTGGCATGTTAGGTTGCATAGTGTTGTAGGTTCAATATATACTTTGGAAAGGCTATGGATATTAGGAAATAGCTCAATCCTATCCTTATGAACAACTACTTTTAATTCTGCCCTATCTTTTAAACCCAACCTTCTTTTCAACTCATCTGGAACAATGATGTTTCCATTTGCATCAGATGTTAGTTTGTATTCTTTACTTTCTCCTTCCTTATTAACCTGATAACTCTTTTCAGGATAATAATAAAATCCACCCATGTTCGGCTCCCTCCTTAATGATGGAACAAACATTGAATAAATACCATGGCTGTTCCTCCTATGATTACAATATAATATGTCCTAAAGAGTATTGCAACATAAATTAACTAAATAGGGTAGTATCGTATAATTTACATTTTATTATTTTCCTTTTACTACCGATATATATAATAAGGGGTGGTAAATATGAAAATCCAAAAAGTTCGTCCAAGCCTGCCAGTTGCAAAGCTAGAAAAAGTGGTGCCCGAAAAGAAAAAAAGAAAAAAAGAGTTGCCAGCAGCTATTTATGAAAAAACATCTGATAGGAATAAGGACCATATATATGATAAGATAACTGTAGACAGGCTTAAGAAGGAATCCGAAAGAACATATGCCTCCATAAGGAGGATTGTAGAGAACCTATTAACTCGCCAAGGAAAAGCCTTTCACTTATTGGAAAAAGGAGACGTAGTAATTATTGATAATATGGCTCGCTTAGAAGCTCAAGAATTAATTGGACCAGATGGAATCTTGGGCGTTGAGGCTGTCAGCCAAAGAATTGTAGACTTTGCCATAGCCATATCAGGAGGGGACAAATCAAAGCTGGACACCCTTAAAAAGGCCATAGACGATGGGTTTAAGGCAGCAGAAAAGATACTAGGGGAGCTCCCAGAAATCTCAAAGGAAACCTATAATAGAATTATGGAAAAATTAGATGCTTGGGAAAGCGGAAAATAATCAAAGGCATATTTGCCATAGTTGCAAATATGCCTTCTTTCCTGTTAAAATAAGGCCTAGATTAATATAAATTAATAGTTATAAAAGAAATTAATATATTATTGGGAAATCCCAATGAAATGGTCTACAAAATCTTCAATAGACACTATGCCAACAACCTTATCCCCTTCCATTACAGGCAAGGCAATAACATCCCTTTCTCTAAGCCTTTTAGCCACAAGCTTAATATCTTCATGTGCATAGGCTTTAACGACCTCCTTTGTCATGACCCACTCTACAGGGCAGGACTTGTAATGGCCAGGATCAATCAAAAACCTATATATATCTGCCCTAACCACTATGCCTACTAAATTTCCATCTTTGTCTAGTACAGGCATCCCATTGATATTTTCCCTATACATAATCTCTAAGGCCTTACCCACTGTTTCATCTGGAAACACTGCTATTACTGGTGACTTCATAATTTCTCTGATTTCCATAGAACATCCCCCTTATTTTTTCCTACCTATCTTATACCCATCAGCACTTCTAACATCTAATATTTTTGAGTTTTTGTCCAAAATTAAGGGGGCAGTCCGGTACTTAACAAAACTTATCCTAGAAAATTAAAAGACCAGAAGTTTTCTTATGTGTTAAATATCTTTTGGAATGATAAATTGTAGTAAAGCTATAAAGTGACTAATTGAAGAAAGCTTACAAGTTTTGAAATAAATAAAATATAGAAAATACCTTAAGAATTAATTATTCATATGCAAAGGATTATGTATATCACTAGAAAAATACGCAATTAACAATTTTATGAGAAATAAAAGCAACACCACTTAATATAGAGGTGGTGAACTATTGTCTGTAAATCAAAATATGTCTATTCGTTTTTAATCATAGTCCTTATACTAAAAAAGGCCATTATTGTCATTAAAATAATTGCTGCTAACGCAGTCCAAAATACAAGCATCTTTTGTATCGCTCCTTTATGGTTTCTATTAGAAAACTTTATGTTTATTTTTCTTAAAATTATGATATAATAAGAGTAAGAAGAGGTTGTGAAGCTTTTTCTAAATAGGGTTGTTAAGAAAATGATAGGTTAGTTAGGGGAATACCTATCATTTTTTTGTTCTCTACTCAAAACTTTAATCCAGTACAAAAACTTATCTTAATAAAAAAAGTTAAGGCTAAAAATTGACCTCAGAGTATATTTTTTAAGAATCTCTCTCCAGAGCTAATATCTTATTTCACCTCAATTATACCATGTTTTTTGATATATGTAATGTATCTTATGTACATTATGTATTTTTATGCATAAAGTTATTTTGTCAACTTCATAAAAAATATAAAAAATCACAATTTATTGCGGCATTTATATTGAATATTTGGTATTTGAATGATTATAATATATGTGTATGAGAAAAAATTTAAATATAAAAGCCGAGATGTGCTAGTTCTTGACTTTGAGTGTTTGTTTAGGTATTGAGAAAGGTCATTGATTGTTATATGCATCAATGGCTTTTTCTTTTAGAATACGGAGCGGGAATCCTCGGTTATTCAATTGCGGAGTAGTTTACTACACAAAGGATTACAAGGAGGAATAAAGTGAAAACGCTAGAGCAAATAAGAAAAGATAATAATAAATACGATTTGCTTTTTACTGGAATGGAAAAAACCACAAAAATATCCTCTGAGCTCAGAAAAATGAAATAGATGTTATAATACATTTGTTAAACCTATATGTAGAAGAGTGCAGACTAGATATTTAAACAAAATAAGATAAGCAAGTAGTTTTGTAAAGTGTCAAAATGTTAAGGTTTATGAAACTGAATTTTAGCTCTTTTTGATTTTTCCTTAAAAATTATCAAAAAAATATTAGATGGTTTTAAAACTCCTAATTCATTAAAATAAATGCCATGGAACAACTCTAGAGCTTCCTTTTATATTGTACTGTAATATTATGCTATAAGTTACAAAAAACAAAAAAGGAGCTGAATTAAAGATGCTTGTATTTTGGACTGCATTAATAGCAATTTTGTTGATAATGATAATAGCTTTCTTTAGCATAAAAATTGTAATAAAAAACTAAAATTCTTTTTCTTCTTTGGCTGTATTTTTATAGCCATAAGCCCTTTAGGGCTTTGATATACAAATTAGCTTAACAATATATTAGCTATTATTGGGTCAGCATTTTTTTGTAGGTAGCTTTAGTATCAGTCATTAATTTGCATAAAGTTGATTAATTAACTTTATGCCTTTATAAAAAACCTTAATCCTTATCCCTTAACCCTAATCCCTGTCATATTGGGTATCTGCCATAAGCATCTCCACTATAATAGTTTCCTCGATAAGGATTTGGCAATGGAGCTATATTTCTATTTGTTCTATATCGTGTTTTTATCTGAAGCTCAAATCCATATCCTGCTTTTATCTTTCCTTGACCACCATTTTAAACGCTTACCCAACCATTTTTACCTTTTCCATCTCTTTTATCAATATCTGTAGTATATTTACTTCTAAATAGAACATCTTGTATCTCAAATGTTTCGTAATAATCATGTATCTCAGACCATTCTTTCCTGTATGTTACCTCACAATATTCATAAGGAACATCTCTCCAATCTACACATACTGTATAAGTGTAATCTTCTCTATCTATACAACGGCCATCTTCATCTCTCTCAACACAACGAGTTCCAGTTCTAGTCTCCTCTTTAAAACATCTCTTATATGTTGATGACCTTACTACTCCTCTTTGCTCATACCACTCCCATTTTTCTTGCCAATCATTTCTTTTTCTTACGTTGCTAGTCATACATTCCTGACATTTTTCATATGCTACCCCTCTTATAGAGTGGTTGCTTTATTATCAGCATATGGATTTGAAACTCCTGGCTTAAACTCTAATATTGTTCTATCAGGGTTAACTTCTACTGAAAATACATTGTCCCCTGGTCTTAGAATTCTATTTGGAATGGTAACAGACATCTTTCTTGATTGTCCTGGAGAAATAGAAACTGAACTTCTCCATACTACTTGATTGCCATGTTTTATTTCTACTATAGGACTGCTAGGTAAATTTCCACCATGTTCATCACTAGATTCATTAATCACCGTAAAGTTCAATGTTACATTTTGTTTTACTTGTGACTCATTTTTTCCAAAATGTATACTTTGAGGATATGCTCTTAAGTCTCTTATGGCATAGTTTTTAACCATCATAAAGTCAGCACATATGGTATCATTTGCAGGGTTTGAGTTGTATCCTAATTGAGCGTGAATCGGGTCAATTGTTGCACAAGCTCTAATCATACCAGTTTCTGTAGTAAATGATTTACTCATAGGCATTTTTATTGCTGCACCAGGATTTAGTACTTGATTGGTTTGTACTGTCTGGTCAAGCAATAATCTTTTGTTTGCATCCATAACTTTTATATTTATTTTCACTTTTGGATTCTTTGCAGCGTCTAATCCTACAGCTTCATCTCCTAGGAAATGTTTTACATTGAATTGGACAGTATGGCTCTTATTAGCTTCAAAAAATTTAACTCTTTGCCCACCTCTGTATAATTCAACTGGTGCAGCCATACCTATATCTACTCCACTGGCTTTAAATGTTACACATATCTTATCGTTTCTAGAATCATCGTTATACCCTAACTCTCTATGAATTGGGTCAATTGTAGCACATGCTGTTATCTTATCACTTTCAGTAGTAAATGGTTTTGTGATTGGCATATCTATTACTTCCTTTGGATGCAACAGCTTTGGAGTTTGTATCCTTTCCCTATGAATAACTTTTCCTTCTTTGTCTTTTACTTCTACATGTATAATGACTTTTGGATTCTTAACTGGGTCTGTTCCAACTATTCTTTCCCCAAGTACATGTTCTACAGGGAATATCAATCTTAAAGGTTCTCCCTTTCTATAGGTACGCATAGCTTCATTGTTATTATTAATGAGCCTTACATTTTTATGCATCCCTATATCAGTAGGCTCTAATCGTCCAAATATAGCAGCCCAGTTATTTGTATTTATAGTATCCTTTTCTTTTTGAGCAAAAGTATTTGGGATAACTCCAGCTATTTTAACATATTTTTTCGCTGTATCTGGCACTTTATATTCCCACTCAAATGTTGCACATTCTAAGTTTTTAAGTTCAGTATAAGGTTTATCAATACTTAACTCTTTATGACTTTGGTCAAATACTCCATCTATAAACACATGGTCGTCATAAGAGTAATGTACATCAAGGTCGTTTGGTATTATTCCTGTTTTTAACTCTCTTTGTTCTGGTGTCATTAGCTCTGACTTAGATATGTCAAATGCTCCTTCTTCAAAGGATATAAATTGGTATTTTGCTCTTACTATATAAGTTTTATCTCTAGACAATATTGACGCAAGTCTAGGATTAGTATTAGTTCTGATTAATTTTTGTTTTGCTATATTAAATGGGTCTAAATTGTCTACCTCTCTTTTAAAACTTTCAATTGCTTGACCTGTTTCAGGGTCTATCAGTTCTAGTTCTCTCATAATCATGTCTGCTTGTATATCTTTTTCTATATAAAAGTTAAATTCAAATGGATATTCGAAAGTTAGGTTTAGTGCTCCTCCGTTTCTAAAAACTCCACTACCTGCTCCTATTCTAATTTGAGAGGAATCATAATCTCCTTTTGTGGTTTTGATTTTGTATCCAGGCTTTAAAGTTCCATCTGGATTAATTATTGATGGATGTAGATACCCATTCTCTGGCGTTTGTCCCCAGTTCCAATATGCTGCCCATTCGCCAGACCTCGTTCCATTTTTGTTATAAATACTATAACCATTATTACCAAAGCCTTGCTTTACAAATGGCATCTTAAAACCTACATTTAATCCAAAATCTGAATAATATATCAATTCACCAGATTCATCCGTTTGATAATTAAATCTAAGAGGAACTGTAATCTTTGCTTGGTTAGTTGTATGCTCTATTTTGTGTTTACTAGTATCATTAATATCATAAATATAATCTCCTGTTTTATTATTTCCATAAGATTTCACCTGCACTATCACTTTTTTACCTTCTTTTAAGGCTTGTTTTACTTCTTCGGGATAATCCACATAAAATGGAATACCACCTTGTTTTTTCTGAACTAGTTCATCCAGTTTTCCAATATTTCCACCAGGAATTTCACTATCCTTAATTTGGAATCTAAATGTGCCTTTTTCATGGTCATAACTTCCCCAATAACCTCCACTATAATGCCAAACTCCAATACTTAAATATTGTCTTTTAGATTCAACTAATTCGTACTTTGCTGCATCTATTTCCTCATCAAAGGTTAATGTAAGATTAGGATTATTTGTGGCTGGAATAGTTGCAGCAAATGATTTTATTTGACCTATCGGCAATGTTGGTATAAGAATAGATAGGACTAATATTATTGCTAATACTCTTTTGCCTATATCTTTATAGCGTTCCTTCAACTTTCTCCCTCCTTGTTTTAATATAAATTTTAAGACAAAAGAACAGGTTAAAAGATTAAGTGAACAACAAAAACTTACCTTTCGCACCACCAAACCTTATTGCCTGTCTTTCTCTATTTTTTGCTTTTTCATTCCTATTTCTTCATATATGATACACACTAGAAATTTAAAATATAACGAAATCACAAGGCTAAGGGATGTAGTATATATATTTAACAAAAACAAAAAAGCCAAGGCCTAATTCTTAAGCCTTGACTCCTTTTACCCCTGCCCTATATATCAAATATTGAGCTTGCATCAAATGGAACCATATGTCCATTTCCCCATTTATCTTGCTCATAGTTAAAAGCAGTTCCTTTTATTGGGTCATAATTGATTTTATAACTTATAGAAGAACTTCTTCCTCCATAAACTTTTTCATTATAGCCATCTTTAACTATAGCTATTTGGAACATAATTAAGTCAGAATTTTCCACTGCATCATTTCTTATTTGTCTAACAAAACTTTGACCTATTGGTATTTTGTTTTCCTCTGGGTTAATAAATGGGTTTGGACTTAGGAAAACTCCAACTACTCCTGAACCTGATTTAGTAAAAACACTAAAACCCATTCCAACTGTATATCCTTCTGGTACATCTACTTTATCATATTTGAAGTAGTATTTTCCATTTTCTTTGTAGAACTTACTATTTGCAATTACTTTAGCTAAGAATTCTTTTGTTTTTTCTTCGCTCATTCTTCCGCTACCGTCATTTAATACATCCTTCTTAGGGTCAAAAGTTATTCCACTATAAGTTCCACCTTCTTTTGGTTCTTCTACATCTTTTCCTGTTATAATATCGATATAATGATTGCCATCTTTCCATTCGTACTCTACTTTACCACCCATTGCTTCTGTTATAAATCTAAGTGGCACATAAGTCCTGGCTCCTATTAATTCTGCTTTTGTTTCAACTGGTTTTCCAGTTTTCTCATCTCTGTCAATAGGAACAGATTTTCCGTTTACAATTGCAGTACTCTTTCCTATTTCAAGCTCAATTCTATTGGTGTTATTGTTTATCCATACTTTTCTTATACCTTGATGCCAAGTATCTTTACTCCAATCTACATTGTATCCCATATTTTCAGATATAATACGGATTGGCACCATTGTGCGTTGAGTTTTTGTTAAATATGGATAACCTAAGTCCTTTGTAAAGTTAACAGGTTTTCCATCTATGGTTATATTTATGTTGTAGGACTTATGATTTTCAGCACAACCTATAAGACCTAAACTAGACAGTCCTACAAGGATTATGGTTAATAGGATTAAGTGTTTTATATGTTTGTGCATATTTAACCTCCTTTGTAAAACTTTCTATTTTTGAATATTGTACCATAAGTAATGTTTTTATTCTATATACTTTAAATCTATTCGCTTATTTCATATATTTGTTCTCCTTTACCCATATTCCAAAATCCTATCTTTTCCTGCCTTAATATCCTATCTTCTAATCTTCCTGTTTCTGAATATCTCATCAATTATTTTATGCATAAATCTTTCTACTTCACTCCTGTTAAATTCCTTATCATAAATTCTTTCGCCCAGATATTTCTCAGACAAACTATTTAAAAATACAATGCCTTCTATGCACTCTTCATATTTTTCTTCTATTTCCTCTGGTACTTTTTCATCCTCTAATGAATATATGCTTAATTCTATGTTCTTACTTACTACTAGACTAATATATTCTGAAAAGTTTAGCAATGTATTGTATACTTTAATTTTATTTTCATCCTTTATCTCATCAATAGATGCTAATTTATCAAGTTTCTCTATTATTAACATTTTATTTCCCACCTTTTTCCTATTTGCTTTAACTGTAAAAAGTACTCTTATTTTTTCCTGTTCTAACTATATGTAGCAAAAAAGTCCTGCAACGACTATTCTTCTCAAATCCTCTATTTACCTAATTCCCATTTTACCCAGTAAAGAAAGTTTTGCAAGGATAATCGAACATGGGTGAAGATACAGCTATAATTGATAATTTAAATATCAATCAAGAAACTGAAGATAATGCTACGGAAACGATATTTGTTACAAGAATCAAAGGTGATTACTATCTAGATGGTGAAGATGTCCCTGCATACATGAAGTATACATACTATCGTCCTTCAGATGGTGCTGTTTTTAGAGGAATACTACAGATATACTATATCAGAGCAGAAGTAATTGATGATGTTGTATGGTGGCACGGATTCTATGATGGCACATTAACTTTTCAATTCTATACCTACTAACATAAAAACCAGTAGACTTTACTGGTTTTTATGTTTGCAAGATTTTCTTGGTTTTCTCCAAAATTGCTCTGAATCTGATAATATATGTTTTTCTTCAAATAAAATAGCTTAAAACATAAAATAAGGCGTACTTTGATTTTATCTAGAATAAATAAATATATAATATTATTATAACAGGTATTAATACGCATCCAAATATCGCATTGCCAATGATTCTTTGATTATTTGTTATCTTTTTTATGATTAATATATGATTAATATAGAATAAAATTAATAAAATAAAAAACCATATAATCAATATTTTTCTCCCCTTTTTCTTTAATCATATAATATGTAAAATAAAAAGTGCAGGGCATATATATGAAAATTTGTCATGGCCTTATTCTTTTCAATATATTAGAATATTTATATCTACAATGGAATAGTTAATATGAAAATTAAGTAGGAGGTAAAAATGAGTGAAGAAGCTGTAATTTTTATCTTCAGAAAAATATTAATCCCATTTTCTATTTTGTTCTCTTTTTATAGAGTATATAAAAATAAAAAAGTCACTTTAAGAACAATGTTTTCATATGTTTTATATTTATATCTAGTATTTTCAAAAACATACCCTTCAAGCCATAGAATTCACTATGATATTATTGACAAGCTTTTAATACTTGTTCTATATCCTATAGGCTTTTTAAAATTATCATTATCATTTTTCAAAGTTAAAACTGAGGATATTGATAAAGAGAAAAATAAATATATAGCAATATTAATATTTTTTGTTATAGTTGAATTTCTATTTATATTTAATATATTTTAATATTTTTTACTCTTGCCAGAAAAGAGCATTCTTTTTTTGATTTGGATACACATTAGGTCTTGTTGTTTGTTTTAATTACAAATCTAATATTATTTGTTCTTCATCCGAATATTCAACGACCTCCCATTTGCCTAGCTTTAACAAAGCTTCGCATATTTCCTCATTATAAGGATATGCTGTAGCATAATGCTCATGTGAAAGAGTCCCTAAGAACATTTTATTATCAATAAAAAAGCATAAGTCTTCTGGTAAGTCTCCAAGACTATATCTCCCATTAATCAGTATATGTAAAAGCAAATTATTAAATTTACTTTTAATAATATCTTTTGCTTTTTCATCTGCTCTGAAGATATGGACTGTTCTTGCATTTTCTTCTGTAAGGTAATAGTGACGATGCCAATGGTTTACCCTTTTTGATTTGATGTAAAATGGTTCAAGCTTTTTTAGAAAATCAGTATGATTTTTAGAGTTTCTAAATTCTTCTATTGGGCTAGCTGTTAATGAAAAATATGTAGATACCTTAAAACATAAATCCAATAGCTCAAAAAATTTTTCACCTCTGATGTTTTCTTCTAATTCTAGCATTTTATCCATAATAGCCTCCCCTTTTTATTAAAAGAATAACATAATATATGTAAAAAAATAGGGCATAAAAAATAAAATATACCTGATATATATTTATGCCCCTTTACATTTAATCCTTTACCCTTAAAAAATAAGCTTTTCTAATTTCTTACATAGCTTAAAATTTATTTTTTATTTTTTACCTATATCCTGTCCTAACTATGTTCCTTTATAATAAACTTTTGCTTTTTCATCCCCCTCAAACCCGCATAACTTCGTTCCAAATTTAATAAAGTCTTGCTTTTCTCTCTTGATTTTTCCCAGTTTATTCCACAAGTTTGAAGCAAAACTATATTAAAATTTGAATAAAGATTTGATAGAAGCAGGGTTAAGGAGTAGGGGAAAGGGATAAGGTTTGTTGGAAAAAAGAAGGATAAAATGATTGAATTATTGGAGAGTTTTCCTCATAATTTCAACCTTTTATCCTTGTTTTATTTCTTAATTTTTACTTTTTATTATTGTCCTTCCTTTCCTTTTTCCTTAATCCTTAAGCAGTGCGCAAGAGATTATTTAAAAGAGCAAGAGTTTATTATATTAGGACAATATAGGCGGATATTTCTCTTTTTTGCTCCTTTTCATGTATCTCTTTTATATCCATGTATTCATCTCCTTATAAAATGGTATGTCATTGTTTAAAAAACTTGTTTTGCATGATAGGAAAGCTTTTATCCAATCCTGCTTTGTATAATCAGTTTAATACAATACACTAAGGTATCCTAGACTCACAAGGTACTTCTACCTGGCATTTTCCACAACCATATCTAGGTTTGTACTTTTCACTTGTTATGTCTAAAAATACAGAGCATATATGATGATTTTTACCATTTTCTATGGTTATTGCATTTACTGGACATTTCTTTACACATTTACCGCACATTGAACAGTACTCATATATATTTTTGTATTCTCTCTTGTCAGGTGATAAATATAATTCTGTTATAATACTACCAAATCTTCCAGCTACACCTTTTGGTGTTATAAGTCCTTTAGAAAGTCCGAAGGTTCCAAGTCCACACACGAATGCAACATGCCTTTCAGACCAATTGCTTGTAAATTTTGTTTTGTGTTGAGTACTATGGTTATTAGACCAGAATCTTTCATCTAAAGCAGGTACAAGACTACAATATCCTGCATTTGTTAATACAGATTTTAAATTCATACACAATTTATTTACAAAAGCCTGACCTTCAATACGTCCATGAAGCCATTCTTCAGAAGGCCATGACTTCTCCATTCTATTTCCCATTTTAACTGCTTCGCTAAATGGTAAAAAGAATGATATAACAGTCCTGGATTGTGGTAACCATTCTTTTGGAACCATAAAGTGTTCCCCTATTGCTGATGGCTGTTTCAATAATGTAAAGTACTCATCATCTGCGGAACCAAATGCAAAAATTGGAGTTCCAAAAATTTTCATTCCTACAACATTTTCTGAAATAGCAATTTCCTTTGATATGTAATTATCTTCTGAATTCTCAACAAAGTCCTCTGCAATTTTTATTAAATATTGCTTATCCACCTATTTTATCCCCCCTATGTTATGAATTTACACATATTTGTCTTAATAATTTACATGCTATTCTTGATACTATATAGGCATTACTTCCCAACTAGTGGCTAGTTTATTTACGCAACAAATGAAATTTATCTATTATAGAATTCCTCTCTGTTTAATTCATAATAAACAGCAGTTCTCCATTTTCCAGTTTGATCTTTCCATGCATTTTCTTTAACTCCAGTCTTACGAGCTCCAATCTTATTTTCATAAACATATTGGGCTCTTTTGTTTTCAAGGATTGTATCCCAAGCAATTTTATCTATTGAACATTTTGAATTAATGGTTTCATCTGCAAAAAGGAACTCAAACAGCATCATGATGATTTTAGGCCCATACCCCTTATTCTGATAGTTAAAGTCGCATATTTTCCAACCAGGGTACGCTGTATCACCTTCGATACTATAGCTCAATTCTCCTATAGGCTTTCCATCAACCTCTATTATGCAGAGCTGGCCTAATTCCCCTCCCCAACTTTTGATATTTTCAATAGTATCTTCTAGAGATTCTCCCAATCCATTAGGGAAACCTGCATGTTCCATAATTTTACCATCATTCCACACTTATTCAATTGAATGGCATCATCAACAGTAGCACTTCTAATCGCAATATTATCCTTTTGTATTCTCATACTTACCTCCAATGAAATTATTTAGAGGGTTTATAGAGCGTGCACCCTCTTTACACATTTAGCTGTTGCTTTCATCATGCCAACCACTTCCTTTCTGAATTATTTATTTAAAAATGCCTAAAATTTCTTCTTAAATATTTTAGGCTTAAATATCATCCTACCTATGATTTTACAATAAAACCCTTCATTCAAGTTAAGACTTCTATCTTTTATAGAATTGCATTTAATAATTATCATGGCAAATGAGCACAACTATCGCATTTAGATCTATATCTATAGATTCTATGTACTATGAAAATTTTGAACCGAAATATTAGCAAAATATGAAATAGCATTATATAAAGAATGAGCTAAAATGCAATTAAACAATGATCCAGTACTAATATATAACAATCCTAATATTATGCCACAGATTATAGCTGATATCGTTTGAAGGAAGTTAAAATGAAGTATAGCAAATAAGAGAGTTGATATGAAAAGCGAAAGAGCTATATCATATTTATTTAATAAAGAATTTAATATTATGCCTCTTATTAAAATCTCTTCAACTACTGGAGCAAGCAAGCATACACGTATAAAACTTACCACTGGATATTGCTGTAGCTGATGAATGGCCTTACTATATTCAGCAGCGCTTCTAGTAAATATACTATCAAAAAAAGGATCTAAAAATTTATCAAGTAAAAAATAAAATAAAACTGAACAGGCAAAGGCTAATAATATCCCCTTTAATGTTATATTACTAAAATAATTGACTTTTAACTTATACCTTCTTATTAATGCAAGTAAAAACATTGTATTAATAACAATCAATGTTAAAAGGTTAATCCAAGAAGAAATATCATCTCTTAATGTTCTCCACACCATCCTATCTAATACAGTAGGAATGATCCCACATACTATAAGATATATAACTATCATAGAAACTGATGTTCTAATGCTAATTGTAGTTAAATTCATGCTTTCACCCTTTCATAAAATACCGATTTTTCTCATACTGTTTTTCTATTTCAAAATTGCAGCTTTGCAATTGGTTTCCCTTTCTAGCTCAAAATCAAGCTTGAATCACCTAATTCAAGCCTATCCTTCTATAAAAGCTCTCCATTTTCATCATAAAAGGAATCACAATTTTTCAATTTGGATTACCTACTATATTTGTCTTTTATATCGTAGTTCAACAGGTTTATTAGAAAAATGGCTATATTTTTTAGTGCCATCAAATCCAAAACCACATTTTTCATAAAACCTTCTTGCCCTTACGTTTGCCTCATAAACCCATAATGAAACCTGCTTACATCCTTCATCTTTTAATATTTTTATAACTGAATCCATTAATTGGGTAGCTAATCCTTTTCCCCAATATTCTTTCAGAAGATACATTGAATAAATAGAGCCACAATCTTCTAATTGCTCATCATTACCTTTATTAGCAAATACTAAACCGCAAGGTACGCCATCATGAATTCCAATCAAAACAATTTCTCCATCCTCTATAAACTTCTCAAATTGCTTTTGCCTTCTATCTTTATCTAAAAATCTAATTATTTCATCTTCTGGTATAATTTTACTATAAGCTGACCTCCAACTTTCAACAATAATATTTGCTAGTGCTTTAGCATCATCTTTTACAGCTCTTCTAACCTCATATGCCAATAAAATCACCTCTCAAAGCATAATGCTATCCCTTTCTTGCTTAAAAGTTTTTTTCCATGACTCTAATTTCTCAGTTTCCTTTAGAATGAATTGTGCTAATCATTAACTTTTTTAATAAACAGTTTTATATATTCTAATTTTTATGTTGAAATCTTTCCCTCCCTTTGCATGATTTTCCTATACTCTTTAGCCAAAAGCCAGACTTGAATTAGGGAATTATTCAAGCCTAAACCTCAATGGAAATTCATTTAATAAATGGTAAATCTAAAAATAGGATATTTATTCTTTACTCCTTTTCAGTTAACTTCTGTATTAATTTTTCTAGTCTTCTTATCCTAGTTTCTTCTTTCTTTGCTTCTTCAATCTTATTTATCTCTTCCCTTTTAATATAATATGGCAGCTCATTAAACTTTGAATTTGCTATTGGATTGCTTCTAATGGCTTCCAAAACATAGTCAGGTATATTCAAGATTCTCTCTTCTTTATCTGGTCTTAAGATTACATGAATGCTATCTCCTATTTCTTTTTTACATGCTGATTTCATAGCCTTATTATAAACCATATAGTGTCCATTCCTACTAGGTAACAATGTACCTAAAAAAGGATGACCATCAATTACAGCATGTACATTAAATCTACTTTTAGTTCCATACTCTTCTTCTACAGAGAATGGAACATAAAATACTGTCCACTGCATTTTGCCTTCAAGTTTTTGTAGAATTGCATTGAATTCCTTATTCATAGCAGCTCTCACTCACTTCTCTTATTTGATCTAATATTTCCTTATTCTGAGGAGAATTTTTAAATGGAATATCTAGCTTTGAACATGGATATTCCTCACAATATCCACAATTGTCTATACCCTTCTTAATTCCACATATCCGTATTTCACATTCGTTACAAAACTTAAAAGTAATTTTAGAATCTGCATGACAGCCAGTACAATTTATGTCTTCCGGACTAAGCTTATAGTTAGGACTCGAATATTCTTGAGAGAGCTTTATTTTTTGCTCTAAATCATTATTTTCTGTAGCTATAAATACTGGACAATCGTTACAAATCAACCCACAATATGAAACTATCCTATTCATTATATTTTCCTCCTTTCATCCTATAGAAAGTAAACTAGTATTTATTTTCTCATTTCGTTACATTATTAATATGTACTTAATGAATACTCTATTTACCTCCTTACCTCCATTAAGCCTTCTTGGCCGGTTTATAGGATGTGTACCCTACAATCTGCATCATTATCATTATTTGTAGTGTCAATGACAATATAGGCACTTTTTTCTAATTCTTCTAGTACTTTATTACATCCTATTATTGTATAATAATAGGATTAACTAACATTCCTTTTCTCTGTTAACATAGATATTCTACATTCTTATATAAAAAACCTTCTTTACCTTTGTAAAACTCTGAAAAAAGTCAGGCTTAAATTGTAAATTTCTAAGCCTGACCATCTACATACTCATATTAACCTTCTATGAACTTTATGAACTCTTCATGAAATTTATAATATTTCTCTTTGTTTAATTTTAGTGTTAAACCATCATATAATTTACCTCTTACAGTTCTGAAATTGATTTCTCTATTACATTCTTCAAATTCAATTTTGTCCATTAGCCCAAGTACTCTTATATTACCAGACCATGTCTGTGTATAAATATCCTTAATTCCTTTACTAAATAAATATTGGATAAATAAATCCCAAGCTGCTGTTGCATATCCTTTTCTTCTTGATGATAGGTCAGGAATGTTTATCCCAATTGTGCAATGACCATCATCTTGAGTATATTTAAAGTTATCATCAATACGATAAGCATTGCACCATCCAATATGCTTCCTTGACGCATCATTGATGCATATCTGAAAGCCCCATCTCATTCTGTCTACATCTTTCTCTTGTGAAAGCTGTTTTAACATTCTTTGTCTATATTCGTCTGGATTAAATTCTTCTTTTTCCCAGGGTGCATCCCACAATTGCCATTCCCTTTCTACCGTTTCCCAGTATATCCTATCTTCTATATCAGATTCTATAAAATCCCTAAGTATTACCTTCTTATTGCTTATTTCTAAATGATACTTATTAATTTTACAAATGTAAACATCCTCTCCATATTCGTCAATATAAGCTTTTTCAAATCCTAAGGACTGCCAAAATCTCTGATTGTCTTCATTGGATAAGTTTAAGGCAAAGTATTTCCCACCTTCTTTAATGACCTGGTCTTTTAAAAGATAAAAAAACTGTCTACCAAGGTTTTGATTTCTATATTTAGCATCTATACAATAATCAACGATAAGACATTTCCCATCCTCTGATAGATAGGTTACATAAGTACAAAATCCAACATATTCATTGTTTTTCATAAAGAAAATAATCTTTAATGGATCCTTATCTCGACTAAAAGCATTCATTATATGTTCCTTATATTCCTCTGAAAAAAACTATTTTACATCCTCTTCATTTAATGGTTTTCCCAGTGTGCAATTTGGGATTATATCTTTCCTCATATATTCATCTCTTTTTTCCCAAAATAAATCAATTTCTTTCTTAGATTTAACCTTATGTAACTTGAGCTCTAAATTCATACACTTCCTCCTAAAATTTATTGGAGGACTATTTTAGGTGTTTCCTCCTGCCACCTTTAAGTTTATAAGTTGTTTTATTAATCATATATACCACTTCCTTTCTGTACTTTTTATTTGAAAATATCTAAAGGGTTATCAATTTCTAATTTTTTATAACCTTTAATATCCTTTCTTTATATCCAAAAAATGTAGTACCTGTCTTACTATTATATATTCTATACTTTATAGAAAATCCCTTCTTTTATTTGCGCAATTTTCTTAATGTTCATTGTAAAAAAAACAGGCTTGAATTACCTAGTTCAAGCCTGACCTCCTACTACATTAACATATTTTCTTCTTGTAAATATATAGAATATGCCATATACAATTATAAACACCATTATGCTTATGACTGTTGGTATTGTTAAGCTATACTTCATAAGGTCGCTTAATACTGAAATGGCAACTATGCTATGGATTATCCCTACTATTAGTGGCAATAGGAAAAACATTCCTACCTGTTTTGAAACGGATTCATTAATTTCAAAATCTGTTGTTCCTATTTTCTTAA
This sequence comes from Tepidimicrobium xylanilyticum, assembly GCF_900106765.1. Classification (NCBI taxonomy): domain Bacteria; kingdom Bacillati; phylum Bacillota; class Tissierellia; order Tissierellales; family Tepidimicrobiaceae; genus Tepidimicrobium; species Tepidimicrobium xylanilyticum. The sequence continues at coordinate 84,996 of NZ_FNNG01000005.1, read as the reverse complement.
GTATTTCATACTTGCCTTTATCTCTGAAGGATTCGCTTAATATCTTAAAGTAGATTATGCTACCTGTGGCAAATACAAACACCAGAAATAGAAAAGCTCCAAGGAAATATACTATTCCTACTAAATCATAAAATGTAACACCAGCCATAAAGTAGGTATACAAGCCTGATTCCTCAGGTAATATTTCAGCTAACTTAAAGGTTAAATCCTTTGTGTTCTCAGGATTATCCAGTATGATTCCATTAAACTGTTTCTCTTCAAATTTTAACTTCAATACTGCATACTCTTCATCATTGACAATAACACAAGGAAAAGGCACTCCACTGCCAAATAAAGGAACCTTGGTTCGAGCTTTTATTTTATAGGCCTTATCCCCTACTTTTATATCTTTTTTTTCTAAGATATTCATAAATACCCCAGGTCTCTCTATATATGCTACTTCTTCCTCTAACAGTCCAATTTTAGATATTATTCTATCTCTGTCTTTAACATTAAGGTCTGTTAGTATCCTTTGAAAAGTAGATAATTTTACTACTACAATCTTTGAATCAGGAACAAATAGGAAGTTGGCTTTCTCCCTTAATTCAACGTTGTGATGTGAGTTCTCTATTATTTCATCTACCCTATCTATTTCTTCCTTGTTGCTAGAAATATAGGTAACAGTATATGGAACCTCTATTTTATGATTTTCGTCTACATAATATCTAAGAGAGCTTACTGTACCAAAGGAGGTTATACAGGTAGTTATCAACACAGCTACAGCTGCAAAGGTTCTATAGTTGTCCTTAATTCTAAAGGCTATGTTTGAAAAGCTTATAATATTTGTACCTTTATATAGAAATTTTTTTCTTTTTATGAAGTACCTAATAACCATAGATAAAAAAGAACCAAATAGCCAATAGGTGCCTATAATTACCAGAATTACTGTCCATAAGAGAGCATTGCCAAAGCCAAGTTTACCATAATTTACTGCAATATAGTATGCAACACCTATGATGATTAATGAGGCAAAACCTTTTAAATAATTGACTTTTGGAAGCTCTTCTGCCTTCTTCAATGTATTCATCAAATCAATCAAATTTGTTCTGATAATGTTTATATATCCCTTTAGGAAGGCTATGAACAGAATAACTGAATATACAATTATTGTCTCTATAAGAGCTTTTTTCGATATGAAGAAGTCAATTCTCATTTTTAGAAGGGCTGCCTTTGCAAGCAACATAAGAAACAACTTGCTGAACAAGGTTCCAAGTAACAGACCAATAACCAAGGACATTATCCCTAATAGTAATCCTTCCGATGCAAATATAAAGGCAATTTTATAGTTGTCAATTCCCATGAAGGCATATACACCTATTTCCTTTTTCCTTTGATTTAGAAAGAAGTTGCTAGAGTACATAATGAAGAATACTAGGAACAGTATCATAAGCAAGGATGCAGTCACTGATGAACTCTGTACATATATAGTTAAATCCTTTGTCTCTTGGAATTGAGGGTTGTATCTCATAGATACAAAATTATAATAAGTGGCTACTGAAAAAATCATTGCCATTAGATACATACCATAGGTCTTTATATTCCTTCTAAAACTCATAATGGTTAGTTTAAAGGAGCTCACCTACGCCACCTCCCATGGAACCAGCAAAGTCAATAATCCTCCTGAAAAACTCTTTTCTGCTAGAATCCTTATCCAGTCTTCCATGGATTTTTCCATCCTTTAAATATAGAATTCTCTTGCAATAACTGGCTGCAAAGGCATCGTGGGTAACCATTATAATAGTTGTATTTAATTCCTCGTTCATCCTCAAAAGGCAATGTAACAGGTCTTGTGAAGACTTGGAGTCCAATGCTCCAGTAGGTTCATCAGCAAAAACTATAGATGGCGATGTAATAATGGCTCTAGCTGCTGCTACTCTTTGCTTTTGTCCTCCTGACAATTGATAAGGATATTTCTTCAATTGATCCTTTAACCCAAAAAAGCTGCTTAACTTTTCCACCTTCTCTTTTATTTCATTTATACCCACCTTTGAAAGGGCTAAGGGTAATGCTATGTTATCTTGAATGGACATGTTATCTAAAAGATTAAAGTCTTGAAATAGAAATCCAATATTATTTCGTCTGAATATCGAAAGTTCCCTATTTTTCATAGTTAAAATGTCCTTACCTTTATAATATATATTTCCTGAAGTAGGCCTATCAATTGTAGATAGAACATTTAATAAGGTAGTCTTACCTGCTCCCGATGGACCCATTATTCCTAGGAATTCTCCCTTGTATACCTTTAGGTCAATACCATCTATAGCTGCAAAGACAATTCCCTTTGAGCCATATTCCTTCCTTAAGTTCCTTGTTTCAATTACTATTTCCATACTATCCCCTCCAACTTCATTAGAAAATTCTCTCCTGTAAAAGAGAGAATTTATTCTTTATCTATATTTTAGTCCTTATAAAGGTTTTATTCTATCACTTAAGGTGACAATGGAACTGCTAATATTACATTTTTGTCACTCTTAAATAATCTGATAGCTTGTAAAAAATTATTTTGAATTCAGTGTATTTTGACACTTGAGAGGATACTTCAATACTAAAGTTCAATTGGTCTGCAATCTTTTTACAAATATAAAGTCCCATGCCTGTAGACTTGCTTGTCTTTCTACCATTTTCTCCTGTAAATCCTCTGTCAAAAATCCTGCCTATATCCTTTTCAGGTATACCCATTCCATTGTCCCATATAGTAAGTATTACGCTTTCATCAGTTTCCTCTCCATGTATTTCAACTTTTCCATGGCTATCTACGTATTTACAGGCATTATTGATTATCTGCTCTATTACATAATAAGCCCACTTTCTATCAGTAAATATATTGAAATCCAGATTATCTATTCCTAGTTCTATTTTTTTAGATATAAATAAATTCATATTGTTTTTTATTACATTTTTAACTAGACTGCTTAAATTTACTTCTTCCACTATAAAATCCTGACTATAATTTGAGGCCCTGCTCATATGGAGTACCTGATTCACAAGGAAATTTATCCTTTCTGTTTCCTGCCTTAATTCCTTGGATAAATCATACAACTCTTCTTCCTCTAACTTATCAACCATAAGCTCACAGACTGATAGAGGTATTTTAACTTCGTGAACCCATTTTGTAATATAATCATTTATTTCTTCTAGATTCTCTTTTAGTTCCTCTGTCTCCCTTAGCTTTTCCCTATTCTTTAAGCCAATAATCTCCCTTATTAGTATTTGTTCCAATCTATTTCCGTTTGGGGCAAAGCTATCTATATCTTCTCCAAGTTCTATAGCCCTTTTTAATTCCCCATATGTACTTCGCCACTTTGCATAACCTATGGCTAAAAACACTAGGGAAATAAAGAAAAATATCAAATTCAAATAGAAAATATCTAACAATGATTTGTTTAAATCAACGCTGCTTATCAATATTAAGTTCATTATGAGAATCAGTAGGAAAAAATAGAGAATAGGCTTGTATGAGTCCTTCAAATATTTAAATATGCTCATGGTATCATATATCCTTGAGATTTTTTTGTTACTATAAAATCCTTTAAGCCTATATTCTCTAATTTATTCCTAAGCCTGTTCACATTTACTGTTAAAGTATTTTCACTAATGAAGTATTCGCTTTCCCAAAGGACTCTCATAATCTTATCTCTAGACACAATCTTTCCTTTGTTTCTCATAAGCAGCTGAAGTATTTTAAATTCATTTTTAGTAAGTTCTATATTTTCTCCATTATAGGTAAGGGTTCCATCATTAATATTTAGAATGGCTCCTTCACATTCAATTATCTGCCCGTCACCTTGTCCATAGGAGTAGGTTCTTCTAATAAGTGCCTGCATCTTTGCCAATAGTATATCCATGGAAAATGGCTTAGTCACATAATCATCTCCACCCATGTTAACTGCCATTACTATATCCATATTGCTATCCCTTGAAGACAGAAATATAATTGGAACCTTTGATATTTCCCTAATCTTTCTACACCAGTAAAATCCATCATAGTATGGTAAGTTTATATCCATAATAACTAAATGGGGATTGTGTTTTGCAAATTCCTGTAATATATCTTCAAAATCCTCAACAGCTACTCCGTTAAAGCTCCACTTGGAAATGCCTTCTTTTATATTATTGCAAAGGGTTTTATCATCTTCTACTATAAGTATCTTGTACATAGTATCACCTCAGATTATTAACTATCTAAAACTCTTTATAATTTTATTTATACCTATCATACATTTTATCTCAGCAAGTTGATATTCTCAAATTTAATATATTCTTTCCTTAAATATCCTATTTCTTAAATAGCAGATTACTAACACTTTTAATAAAAAGCCAGGTTAAGTTTTAGAATAATTCAACCTGACTTCCTTCAATAATTAAACATTTAGGAATTTACTTACCTCATTTTCTATTTCTTCAAATTGCATTTTTGCAATATATTCAATATTATATTGAGTATTTAACCTTCTAATAAATTCAGCACCTAAATAATATCCTGCATCACTTCTTATTCCTAGTACTTTAAACCAGCCCCCAAAAAATCCTGTGTTCCTTTTTCTTCATCAAATAATGCCTTTAAATATAGATTTTTCAACTGTCTTTCATTAGCTCTACATATATCAAACCACTCTTTACCTCTTGTATCAACTTCCTTATCCAGCAACTTGTATTGGAAAAACTGAGCAAATCCTTCTTCATATAAATACCAGATACCTTCATTAAAGATATTACTATCAATACTGCTGGGTAATTTATCTTCTCCTCTTATATGAAAGTGAATTACATGACACAGTTCATGGGCTACAAGTGATTCTAACTTTTCTATTGTATGCCAATTAAGTCTTGCAATCTTGTCTATTCCAAAAAGTATTGCTCTTTTATTATCGTAAGTATCTACCCATCCTGCACTATTACATAATCCACAATATAGAACTATAGTTACTTCTAGATTAAAATTAAATACTTTGCACATTCTTATATTTAAGCTATCTACGACTTGTAGAATACCTTCATGGGCAAGGACCATTTTACTAAAATCTTCTTTAGTTCTATTAAAGACCATTTCCTTTGCAATTTGTTTCCAGTCATAACCATTTAAGCTATAGTCTTCTTTGCACTTTATTTCTAGTTCTGGATATTTTGATATATAGCATTTTTCCCATAAATCCATTTTTTTTCTATAGTTAAATCTAATTTATCCTCAAAACATGACTTAAAATCCTTAAATGTATCTATAATATGTAACATAACATTAGTCTCCCTTTATAGTGTTATAATCTTTATTAAGCAAAGTTATAAAAGTTTCTTAATATTACAATATACAGACAGAAATATAAACCATGTGCCAATTTACTTAATGTCAATGAATTTGAGATAAAGAGTCCTACATATGAAAGCTTTGTTTTGATATAAAATTTTAGTATAGGTTTTTATGCTATATTATTTTTTAGTTTCTCAAGCCTTAACAATCTATTTTGTTATACAAATCTTGAATACAACACTTTAAATTCAGGCTTCGTAATATAGGAACAATACTTAATTTGACCATTAAAATTAAGTACATTTTGCAATCTAAAAAAACTTGCGGGAGCTTTAATATATTCCAATACTTTATCTTTAGAAATCCAAATTACCTCACTGGTTTCATTAGAAGCCTTTAGCTCTCCACTAACATAATCACAAATAAAATCAAACATAACCTTTGTTGGAACTGGTGTAACACCATCATAGTATAGATATTGTCCTACATTAGAGTATATACCTACCAAGGATTTTACTGATGCTATAACACCACTTTCCTCATATATTTCTCGCAAAAGTCCTTCTTCTATATTTTCACCAATTTCAATTTGTCCTCCAGGACAATCCCAGCCTCTATTATAAGTTTTAACGATAAGAATATTTCCTTTCTTGTCAAAAACATAGCCTCCAGCAGCAACAATATGTGTTGGCCAAGTCATACACAAGACCTCCTAATCAATCATTTAAAAGCATTTTTGAAACCCAAGGAATAAAAACTTGATGAAATTTGAATCCACATATTGAACCAATTATATTCAGCAAAATATCATCAACATCAAATTCCCTCGGTTAATTCTTCTCTACCAATTTTCTGCAATGAATATTATCTCATTTTTTTCTTTACTAATAGCAACAAGGCTTAACATGCCATGATTCCATTTAACTGGTCCATCTGATCTACTGTCAATAAGATAAATTGTAAAATCCTCTGGCAATTCTTCATAGCCTATGCCACTAAATATACCTGATAATATACCATTTTCTTCTGCTTCACTAGCATCTGCTTTTCCTATCCACTTCGCAACTTGTGAAAAATGATGGATATAGTTATTTATAGACTCTGAATCGGTTTCAAATTTTAGATTAAAATTTTCACCACCCATTCCAAAGGCAGGATTATATCTAAATACAATATTTCTTGCATTATCAGGAATTTCTTCTGGGAAGTGAGATATTAGCAGGTTTTCAGGATAACCCCTATGTTTCATAACTCTTTCATACTTTGCTATATCTGTAGTTTCAGTTGTTGCAGCATCTATGGATATAAATATAAAAGCAATAAACATTGCAATAGATAGGACTATAATGAGAAAGATTGTTATTATAATTGAATTTACAGCTTTTAGTTGTCCAATTCCAGTAAAATAAGTAACTACCCCAAAGCATATAAAAGGTATAGCAAATACTAATCCTACTAAATAATAGGGTTCAATTGCTGTTATGGTAACATATAAATAGACTCCAATAAATAATAGAAAGGAGATTATTGTCATTATAGCTGGAAATATTGCATTTCTTAATGAAAAAGAGCCCTTGTTTATATCCATAACATTCCTCCACAATAATATTTCTCACATATCAATTAAGATAAAACAATCATTCCCAACGTATATATTGAAATGACTGATCCATTTTGATTTTTGAACTAAATATTCCTATATTTTCTCATAAACTATAAGTTACATGATTATTAATATTAGGGATGTTGAGCTTTATAGTCACTTCTAAATCACTTTAATCCTTTAATCTTATTGGACATGTAATTAAAAAATGTCCTGTTTATTTTGCTTGATATTTCCTCTGGTAGCTTTTCAATTACTTCATCTGCTATTTCAACTAATTGCACAACCCCTTTAGGCAAAAAAGATGGTCCTAACAGGTCCATGGCTGATAATATTTTTTCATGCAAGTCACTGTCTAAACTTTTATAAAGCCTTTTAAACCCTAGCTTTGCATTGTTTTTGTCATATAAGTATCTCAAAATAATGGCTAGATCTCCACTTAAGTGACTAGCCAATCTTGAAGCCCATATTAAATCATTTCTACAATATGCTGCCTCAAATTCCAGTAAAGTAAAGGTAAATCCGTCAAATATATTTATAAAATCATCTTCACTTATAGTCAGGTTTTCAGCTTTATAATCTGAAAGCAATTTATTTGGATCATAAATTATTTTTATTTCATCAGTTTTTTGTAATGTTTCCAGTGTAACTGTGTAAAAATCAAAATGTAGCCCATTGTCAAAGACCGCTACTATTTGTGGCCCGACGAAATTTACTTCAGACCAATAGATTAAGGGTCTATATTGCTTTAAATAATTTAATTGTCTCTTTAAAAAGTCTTCCAACTCATCATCTTTTACAATACAATAAAAATCCACATCAGAATAATCATCTAAATCATTTCTGGCCATTGACCCTTTAAGAAATATTGCTCTAACACCACTGTCATTTTTTATTGCTTCACTAATTACACCAACTGCCTCTATTTGTCTCATTTTTTATCCTCCAATACTAATCATAATCACATCCTCTGCTTATAAATTAGATACCTATTCTAGATTCTTAGAAAATATAATTTCAAATCCATCCTCATTAATCTGTGAAAGTTCAAAACCAATAACCTTCCCTTCAAAAGGAGTAAACTTACTTTCAAGAAATGATTTCATTTCCTCTAATTTGGATTCAGCTTCTCCATAAATAGTACTATGGGGTATCCATAATTTATTTTCTTTTTTTGTCCATACATCACAATGAGAATCAAATTTTTCATGATATCTATTATAAAAGTCAGTAATTATACAACTAGGATTAACAATACATGCAATGCAGTTCCCACCAAGAACTTCAATGGCATTATACTGTACATTGAAAGCATGAATTCCCTTTATAAATTTCTCCGAATACTCTATTATCTCTTCCGGTTCAATTGCCACATAGTGAGCTAATGTTATATGTGGATATATGGATTTTCTAGGGACTCCATAACTAATAGATAATGCATCTCTATAAGCCTGAATTCTGTCTTTAGTTCCCTCATCTAAAGAAAAAATGGCACAAATTCTTTTCATTTTATCACCTTCATTCCATAACTAAATCTCTTTGTTCTGTGCAAAAACTACAGTCCACTATAATATTACCACGTTATGAAGTAAATTTTATTTTATCTTTAAGCCTTGTTTTACTTCCATCAATATAAACATTTTGATATAACCACTTACCCCAAGCATTATAGTCCTTTGAATACTTTTGGCTCAAATAGTCTATCAGTTTTTCAGCTAATTTAGCTCCAACAACATAATTATGTATATAAACTGGATCTATACTTCTAAAGGAATCATATGTCCATATACCTGAATCATTTACTTCCAAACCTAATTTATTATAATGCCTTACATATAGTTCTTCTGCTTTATTTAGGTCCTGCCATAAATCAAATTCCAAAAGTGCACTTATTGCGCATCTAGTATATTCCAATATCATCAATTCATATATTTTTTCTATATTATAGCTATCAAATAATATAACAGGTGCTATATATTCAAAAGCTACAGCCATTGCTTCATCTATGCTGGCTAGTAGGATTCTAAATAATCCTTCCTCTCTATTTAAACTGTATAATATAGCATGTCCCAATTCATGGAATAAAGTTCTTAAACCATCTAAAGATTCTATTGGCTCTACAACTATTCTAATGTCATTAGGCGAAAGTTCCGCTGCAAAACCTGAAAAACCTTCCTGCCTATATTCTATTTTTATCTTATCTTTCACCTCTATAAATCCAAGCTTATCTAATAATTCTTCTATTAGAACATTTAGATTATAGCTACTGTCTATCTTACTAATTTTATCTAAATCCTCAAACCAATTTTCAAGAGTAATATTATATTTCTTTATTATTTTTCTTGCTTTGTTAAGATTCTCATCCAAAAAATCATTTAACAATTATAATAGCTTTTCCTTATCTATTCCTTCAGTAGTTAATACTAGTTCAGGATATGAATCATATCCAAACTTAATAGCTAGTGCATTTCTCATATCCATTAACTGAAGAACATCCTTTTTCATTCTCCTTGCCATTTCTAGCTTATATTTGTAATTGTCTTTTCTAATCTCATGGGGTATATTTTCATCATAGTTATCTAAATTATCTATGCGATTTCTCAACTGGAAAACTTCAAAATCCTTATCTACAAGTTCTCTTGCTATCAATAAATTTGCAAATTCACTTTTAGGACCAGTAACTTTTATTTTATTTGAATACAAACATACCAATTTGCATATTTCACTATCTAGTACAGATAAATCATAATTACCTTCCTCAAAATAATTGCACCATCGTTGCTTCTTTAATTCCCAATGTTTTTCTAAATATAATTTCTCAAAATCTTTTAACATAGGCTATTCTCCTTCAATTGTTATTTTTGCCCAATATATAGGAAGTGTTCACTGGTTCCCATGAGATTTTTGTCTTGGCCTAATCTTTGGATATAGATCTTTTAAATAATCCTGTATAGGTGCATAGTTGGATATAAAAGAAGCAAATATAATACCATTTGGCTTTAGTAGCCTTAAAGCTCCCTCAATAGCAGCTTTTCTGTCTTTTTCATCTATTAACTGATATAGTGGTCCCATCAATAAAATAACATCATACTTTTCAGGTTCATATTCCTCTAGTTCCAGTGCATTTCCATGTACATAATCTTCTAATAAAATACCCCTTTCTGCTGATTTTTCCTTTGCAACCTCAATATTACGCCTTGATAAATCAAGTAATGTTACCTTATGCCCCTTTTCTGCCAAGTAAATAGAATACCTGCCTGGTACTCCTCCTATATCAAATATTTCTAGGTTTTTCCCTGTATATACTCATCAAGATACCGTTTTGTAATGTCAAATTCAATTTTGTGGCGTTCAAGCCTCTCCCATTCATCATATTCTTCATCATACCAAAGCTCAACTTTATCCATATTTTTTACTCCCCTATTGTAAATAGCTAAATCTATATATTTATCACTATATGTGCTATTGAATTCTTAAATCGTAAGACAATTGTTCAATGAATTCCTTAACAAGTTTTTTCAAATGTCTGCTTCTCTTTAGATCTTTCAATCATACAATCCCATACTATAGATAGTGCTCCAGTTTCATCAAGTAAGTCTGCTTCCATCAAGATAATCTACTCTACAGGAGTATCCTTAATGATAAGCAATTCCTTCTTGGAATGATTTCTTACAAGAAAAGCGACCTGGTCAGTAGATTCGGAATTCATTTCTAACTGGATTTAATGATTTTGAAAATATAGTAATAGGCTTGCCAGCCATTGCAAGGATCTCTAATGCAACGCTAAATTCAAAATAGTGCTATCAGGCTTATCGCCATCAAACCTCCTATTTATGATTTCTTTCCGATGTCGATAAGCCTGTGCTATAAGAAGTGACAATACTTTTTCTTCTAAAGATATTGCATTATTTCTCTTTTGACATGCTTAACCCTAGTCTTGTTAGATTATCATAAGCTAATAGATAATTATTGTATTCGTCTATACAAAAGTTAGGTCCAAGCTTTTCTTTTGCTTCTTGAAACGAAAGTCCTTTTCTTTCATTAAAAGTTGCACAAGGAAAATCGTTGCATTCCCCACAATGGTCAATGCATTTATTAATTACACACTCACGAACTGGACAATTCATATCTATACGCTTTGCATTGTTTTTAGAGCATCTACATCCATCACAGAATATTTTCTCTGTTGGTATATCAAGATCATAATATTTATTCCATATATCACTTAATTTTTCTCTCTCATCATTTATTTTTATATTAGAAGCAAAAGCTTTACATAAATCACACCTATATCCACACATTGTTACTTTCTTCATAATTAATCTCACTCCTTTTTGGGTTTCTTCTTGATTACTATCAATCTTTTTATATCTTCAATTAAGTCCATATCAGAAACATTAATCCATAACCATTTTCCATCATGATACTGACGAGTATTATCATAGATTTCAACTATATGAGATGAAAATTTCTCTAAGTTTGATTCAAATTTCTCCCTTTCTGCTCTCCCAAATATAACAAGGGCTGTAAATGTCTCCTCTTTTGCATAAAGAGCACATAAGGTTCTACCACTTCTACGATACTTTAATTCCCATGTCCCATACTTTCCACCATTATCCCATACAGGTTCAAAATCATAATGTGATTCTATGAACTCAACAAGTTCATACATGCTTCCAATGCTGTCTTCCCTAACAGGGATTCTAATTGTTCCTTATTAGTAATTATTTCTGGCATCTAAACCTCCTTATTACTCTAACTGACTAAATTTTACTCTGTACTAATCCTTTTAGCAAAACAACCCTCTCTTCTACTATTCTCCTATGTTCTTCATCGGTCCATTTAGGGTTTTTATTTTGCCAAAACTTTTGGCATGGGATCTCTGTACATTCACCGCAGTGAGTTAGTCCTTTTTCAATGACACTACATTCATAAAAGTCACAGATAGCTAGTCCTACTTCATCCAGCCAACATGCTTTTCCTTCTATAGCATAACATCCTTGGCAGTGTAATCCGTAAATCCTACAATCACTACAAATACATCCGCACACTCCGACATTTTTCTTTATTAAACATTCCCCTCCTTTTCTTTATATAACAAATATCCTTCCAATACCTCATCATATACCTGACCTATATACTTGTTGCCATTAGCAGTCTTCTTGCAATATTAATCTTACATGCTATTTTCCATATTCTATGCTTTTTTCCTTGATGGAGCTTTGATTCCATGGAAGAATGCTGTGCAAAGGTGTCTTAACTATAAGTGCTTATTTTGTGAAATAACTTCTTGTTACACCTTTATTCACGAATCCATTTCTGATATAGAACCTTTGAGCTGTTTCATTATTTATGGCAGTATCTGTATGCAAGTATCTATATCCTTTTCCTTTACAAAAATCAATTATATGGTTTAGGAATTCTGTTCCCAGGCCTTTCCCTTTTACCTTCTTATCAATGCCAATCCAAACCAAATAAATAGTATTCCTCTCCTTATTTCCTGTTAGTTTATCTATGTATCTTATTTCTGCACTTCCTAATGCTATATTGTTTTCATCATATAGTACAAACTTCTGCCTATTATCATCTATATCTGATACCTTAACACGGCTGTTATCTAGTTGTTGGATTTTCTTTTTACTCATATCACATACATAATAAATATTTTCATGTTCAATTCTAAATCCATTTTCACATAACAGCTCTCCAACATAACTATAATTTTCATGTAATTTACCATGGTTTCCATTACAGCTCATGCCCATTGCATGATAAAATGCATATATATCTTCAACATTATTCTCTTTAAAAAATTCCAGCGATAAGTCAAGTAATGCTTGACCAATATCATTTCTTGATTTATCAAAATATAAGTTGCGTATAACTCCTATATTAACATTTTCTGTTATCTTCCCTACTTCAGTAAAATGAAATGTAGGTATTCCATATTGTATAACCCCTCCAACATTATCATCTTCTTTTGAAATGAAAACTTTATTATATTTAAAAATAGTCATTCCTTCAAAGGTATCGTCAAATAACGATTCTACAAATGATTCATATGTTGTATTATAAAAATAAGGTATGCTTTCTCCAATTTTATTCCAATAATGAAATAGTATTTCTGCATTATTTCTGTTAACTTCAATAATCTGCATTATATCCCCCCTAAATTCTGTTTCAATTTTAAATAAACTCTAATAAGCTCATAAAAAGCCACTGGTTTTTCTACACATCTCCCCTTATCCATTTAATAATTAGTTTATGGCATTTACTAGTACTACAATAAATAATTTATCTTAAATGCCACTATTTTATAATACTTCCACCCCACTCAACTAATGTAAATCCTCTTCTCATAAAATACACCACCTTAACTTATTTAAAAACTCCTTGTAACTTTATTTACATTACTATTCTACAAAAACTCTAAAACTCCTTTGAAAATTTAACATTGGTTTTACTGTTGAATAAAGGTATGGGGATACTCTCTCCCAACTAATACTTTATCATTAGCAAACCCATATTTGTTCAACTTAATTATGTCTATAGCAAATAGCATAGAATAGTAATTACTTACCCCCCTTGTTTTTCCATCCATAATAATAATTAGTAAAACATGATTTTTTACCATCTCCTCCATCTACAACTAAAAATCTACCCTCTTTAAAAGGAAAAACCAATGTAAGGCAATTCTTTTTCTTAATTTTCCTTATAATAACCCCAATATCAATTATCATAAAAACTACAGTCAAAATAACTGTTTCCAATGGGCTAGTCAAATCACTTAATTTACCAAAGGCCATGTCGTCAGTAGATACAATTCTATATATAATCAATAGGATGCCAATAATTATTGAAAAATCATATACATATCTAATATAAAAATTTGCATATTCCCAACTAGTGTATTTGCTACCAGTAAAATATATTCAATTATTGTATCCTATCTTCTAACAAAAATTTGCTAATGACCTCCAGTGGCAATATTATCTGTAAATATAGGTTTAGCAAAAAAATAACTGTTTACTGGTCCTCATACTATCACCCCACAATTTTTTTGAAAATAGATCATTTGCAAATATAGTAAAAACATAACAAATTCCAAATAAAAAAGTAAAAGCCTTTATGTTATTCTAATATATCTAATAATTTGTTTAGGTATATTATAGATATAAAGGCTTTCAATTCCATCAAACAATAGTAATCATTTTATTAATGACTTTATATGACTTATGTCATGGGAATCACAATATTCCTTTTTTTTGGGCTTCTTTTATTAATTTCTAGCATTTGCTCCCTTTTTTTCAGCACTCATTTTAAATATCTTAAAGTCTTATATAGCTTTATAAATATCTGCAATCTTCCAACTGACTATGCTTATTTCTCTAAAGCTTTTAGATTCAACTTTGGAATCCAGCCTTCTCTACCTTCTTTATCTCTGCACCATACCCATCCATTTAATTCTTTAATTCCCTTTAATGTTTCCCCTGCTTTTATGGTTAACTCTTTAGCAGTATAATTTTCTTTTATAATCCCATACTTACCAGATAAAATTATTAATTGTTCAGGTACCCACCCCTCTTGTGACTTGTCCAGCTTATAACAATACCTCCAATTGTCCCAACCTTCTTTCCCCTCATATTTTTTTCCAACTAATACTCTCTCATCTTTCTCTAAAGTAATTGGATTTGGATAATTACTTTTATGTTCTCTGATTACTACATAATTCATGATTCTCCCTCCTTTGGACGATTTAGTTAATATTTCATTATTTGTAATATCTCTTTTAGATTTTTAATTCTATTCTTATCTTCCTCTACCACATTGAACATAAGTTTTCCTCACTTTTATCTAATAAGCCAAAACATCAAATACTCTACTTATAATCTCATTTTCCGAATCAATGACAATATGATATTGGTTTTTTTGAATTTTCATTTCTGAAAAATCTTTTAATAGCTTATTTAACTCTTCAATATCAGTATAATGATGAGGTACATCCTCTTCTCCTTCTCTTGAACCTACGAAAGTATTTGGTTCTATCTCTTGTCCTACTCCATAGGAATCATCCTCTATTGACAAAATATCAAATAAAAAGTATCCTCCCTGTTTCAAAACCCTCTGAATTTCAGAAATGCTGTTTTGTATCTGTTTCAGACACTGATGATGGAGTACAGATGTACAAATAACTGCATCAAAGCAACTATCTTCAAATGGGAGATGGTTCATATCTGCTCTCATTACAGTAATATTATTTATATATTTCTTTTCTATATATTCCTTTAGCCATTCTAATGCTTGTACATTAGTATCAATTGAAGTTACACTAAAATCATTTTCTGCAAGATAAATGCTATGTTTCCCATAGCTACATCCAATATCTAGCACTTTTCTACATCCTTTTTTATTAAATAATTGAACTGCCTCAAGAAAAAAAGGCGTAAAGCTAATGTTCAATTTATTATATATGTTTTCAACCTGTAATTGGATAATATTCCAATCCATTTATAACACCTCTTTTTTATCATTTAATATATTGAACCATTATCAAGCAGGGATTTTCTTTTCCCCATAACTCTGGAAAACACTCTAATGGTCTAAATCCCATAGAGAAATAGAATTTTCTTGTTCTTGCATAATAAATGTCAGGATGGGATTCATCAAGAGTCTTTACCTGCAAAAATTCATACCCCTTTTCTTTAGCCCAACTTAAAGCACTATTAAATAAAGCTCTACCAACTCCCTGTCTATGGTAATCGGGTAATATCCCCATCACATATATTTCAGCAGTATATTGATTGTTTTCCTTTAATGAAATGAAACCTAAGGGCCTTGATTTATCCATAGCTGCAAAAAAAGGTAGATTAGTACTTCTATTAATATACTCTTCTGTATTTTCAGGTATTCCGAACCAATCAGGCAGTGCTTTTAATATATATGTTCCTTTATAATAAACTTTTGCTTTTTCACCCCCCTCAAACCCGCATAACTTGGTTCCAAATTTAATAAAGTCTTGCTTTTCTCTCTTGATTTTCCCAGTTTATTCCACAAGTTTGAAGCAAAACTATATTAAAATTTGAATAAAGATTTGATAGAAGCAGGGTTAAGGAGTAGGGGAAAGGGATAAGGTTTGTTGGAAAAAAGAAGGATAAAATGATTGAATTATTGGAGAGTTTTCCTCATAATTTCAACCTTTTATCCTTGTTTTATTTCTTAATTTTTACTTTTTATTATTGTCCTTCCTTTCCTTTTTCCTTAATCCTACCTCCTATATTTCTGGAGAAAATAGGGGAGAATTTTGGGAGGAAGCAAATGTTTATTTTAATGGAAACAAGAGATTATTTAAAAGAGCAAGAGTTTATTATATTAGGACACAACATTTCTCTATCAAACACACTACCTCTGTATGAGGAGTTCTAGGGAACATATCCATTAATTTCATTTTTTCTACCTTATATCCCCTATTTATAAATGTTTTTAAGTCTCTAGCTAAAGTTACTGGATTACAAGATACATATATGAATCTTTCAGGATTAAAATCGATTATCTTATTAATAGCTTTGGGATGGATGCCATCTCTTGGAGGATCGATTATTATCAAATCTGGTCTTTCCCTTATTTTATCCACCTCTTTTAATACATCCCCTGCAATGAACTCAACATTTTTAAGATCATTTAACTTGGTGTTTTCTTCTGCCATTTCTACTGCTTCTTCTACTATTTCAATTCCTATAACCTTTTTACAAATGGGAGCAAGTATTTGGGCAATGGTGCCTGTTCCTGAATATAGGTCAAAAACAATATTATTCTTCTCATCTCCAACAAAATCCCTTACTATGGAATATAGTTTTTCGGCACCAAAGGTATTAGTTTGGAAAAATGAAAAGGGAGATATTTTAAATTTTAGACCAAGTATTTCTTCTACAATATATTCCTTACCATAAACAAAATCGATCTTATCAGCTTTTACTATATCGGCTAAACCATCGTTAATAGTATAGAATATGCTTGCAATCTTTCCCTCTAAACCATGAAGATTTAATAATTCCTTAGTAAAATCCTCTAAATCCACTTCTCCTTGGCTCGTAGTTATTAAATTAATCAATATTTCTCCTGTGGATAAGGCTTTTCTAATGACTAAATGTCTTAATACTCCCTTATGGGTCTTTTTATTATAAAAAGCTGTGTTTAATTGCCTAAAATATTCCATAACCCTTCCTCTTATTATAGCAAAATCTTTATCTGCAATATTACATCCATCAGTATCTATAATTTCATAGAATCTTCCTTTTCTATGAAGACCTAATACCAAAGGGCCCCCTTTTACTTCATCTCCAAATGTATATTCCATTTTATTTCTATAGCCTTCTACTCTAGGGCTTTTTTCAATCCCCAAAAAATTTGAAACTTCGATTCCCTCTCTTTTAAACAAATCTAATACCAGTTCCTTCTTTAAATTCAGCTCATCTTCATATAATAAAGTTTGATAAGTACAACCTCCACAATCCTCATCATAAGAACAGGATAAATTCTTTTCTAAGGGGGATCGTTCTAATACTTCTAATAATTTTCCTTCAATATAGTCTTTTCTTCTTCTATTTAAAAGAACCTTAACCTTTTGTCCTTTGATACCTCCTTTAAATATGACTGTTTCACCTTCATGTTCACCTATCGATTTATTCGGAAACATATTGTCTACTATTTCAATTTCAACAATTTTCTTCTTCCTTGCCATGTATATCAACTCCTTCCCAATTATTATACCAATATTTAGATAAAAATAAGACTGAAATATAATCTAAACTGACTCAAAAATTAAAAAGGTCTAATTTAGTTTTACAATTAAGGCATTTTTTAAACAATAATTTAAAAAACATACTTGACAACCAATATGTTATTGCATATAATAAGCCTTAAATATATATTTAGGCTATGAAGAGGGTCAGTAGATTGAAAGATTCTTAAAGGGAGGAAGACCCATCGACTGAAAGGTCTTCTAAGATTATTTCATTCGAACCCACCCTCTAAGCTGCAAGCGATTAAGTTTGTCCGTTGGCCAACGTTACAGGCTTTGAGAGGATTAAGTAGTATTTCTATTTAATCAATTTGGGTGGTACCGCGAATTACCTTCGTCCCATAGGGATGAAGGTTTTTTTATATTTAGAAAGGGGTTTTAAAATTGACTATAAATAAAATTGATATAAATGAAAATGTGGTGCTAAAAAAGGCTACTATGGATAAACATGTACCAGACGACTTTTATTCTACAACTAATCATACTACTTTTATCTATCATAATAACCAATGGATAAAGGTTAAGAACCAGAGAATGGATGCATTGATAGTAGTTGATGAACATGGTGCAGTATGCAAAAAATTAAGAGATATAAAAAGAGGCGATATGGTAGTATGTGGTGATACTGGTGTAAAAGTAATTAACGAAAATGATGATGAACAAACGGAGAATTCCTTTAGCTTTATGAGCAATTATGTTTCATCCGAAAGAAGAAATGACATGCTTATAAAAAATTTAGCATACGATTTGTTCTATAAAAATAGGAAACTGACCATAGTGGCAGGACCTGTTGTAGTTCATACTGGTGGTGATTACTATCTTTCAGAATTAATCCACAAAAACTATGTTGCCAGTTTGTTGACAGGAAATGCCCTTGCAGTCCACGATATAGAAAAAAACCTTTATGGCACTTCCTTGGGAGTATGTGCTAAAACTGGAAAGGTAACGCATAATGGATATAGAAACCATATGCGCGCTATAAACCATATTATGAAATATGGTTCTATCAAAAAAGCTGTTGAAGCTAAGGCCTTACATTCAGGAATTATGTATGAATGCATTAAAAATAATATTCCCTTCGTATTAGCAGGTAGCTTAAGGGATGATGGACCTCTACCAGATACAATAACAGATATAATAAAAGCACAAGACGCCTATAATGAACATTTACAAAGAGCAGAAATAGTTTTGGTACTTGGTACTATGTTGCATGGAATTGCCAGCGGCAATATGTTGCCTGCTAGAACTAAAATGATCTGTGTAGATATTAACTCTGCTGTAGTTACAAAACTAAGTGACAGAGGAAGTAGCCAAGCTATAGGAATAGTAACAGATGTAGGGTTATTCTTAAATCTGTTGGTAACTGAAATAGAAAAATTAAAAAACAACTTGAAAAACAATTTAGGGACTAGAATAGCCACTTAATTGGACAATAATTAAGAGGGGAACCTCCCCTCTTATCATTTTTTAATCATTTGTCCCTTGCAAAATAGATTTTGATCAAACCGCTCCCACCTTTATTCATTCTTACTTATATATACTCAAAACCTATTCTGCATATGAAGAATTTTAAATTTCTTTGTATTCGATTTATGGATAGGTACTAAACTTTGTATAGGTATTATTATAGACAATATGATATTTAGAAAAGACTATAAATAAAAAAATAGCTACTCGTCTATTAATTCCTTATAGGTAATCTATAATCCTTTACCGTCATTAATAAGTGTTTCTGCCTCATTAATGTTTCAATTCCTTATAGGTAATCTATAATCACAAATGCTATGTCAATAGAAATAGTAGATAATGACGAGTTTCAATCCCTTATAGGTAATCTATAATCTTCTAGCCTTTTTGTTCCCGGATTCGCCTGGATTCTGTTTCAATCCCTTATAGGTAATCTATAATCGAATATACTTCGCTTACCTCGTTGTTTTTAGTGCTAGTTTCAATCCCTTATAGGTAATCTATAATCGAAACCTTCCTAATTGATGAAACAGTTTTAGTTTCTTGTTTCAATCCCTTATAGGTAATCTATAATCGTATTAGATATACCTACATGGTTAGGGAATATTTTAGAGTTTCAATCCCTTATAGGTAATCTATAATCCGAGCCTAAACCATTTGCTATGGGATGGACTGTTACGTTTCAATCCCTTATAGGTAATCTATAATCCTGTCACTTGAAGAAGGAATTTTACCTGTTTGGAATAGTTTCAATCCCTTATAGGTAATCTATAATCTCATTTTCAGTTGTTTTCACTACTATGGTTTTCTGAGTTTCAATCCCTTATAGGTAATCTATAATCTTTTCTCTTTTTTCTCCAAGCCCAGTTTGTGTAAAAGGTTTCAATCCCTTATAGGTAATCTATAATCTTACATTTTCATTTTTATATTGATTTACTACTGCTATGTTTCAATCCCTTATAGGTAATCTATAATCAATCAAGGAAAAAAAATCTTTCCTTAGATTCCTTGAGATTTCAATCCCTTATAGGTAATCTATAATCCCATTAAAATGGCTATATATAGCCATTTCTTTTTTGAAACTTCGTATAATGAAATGTTAAAAAATTACAAACGCCTAAAATCAGCGATTTTATATCATTAGCTCTGTCGTCGATCTCCAGGGTTTTTTGCACTACTGGAGGTCGACGACATTATCTGGTTATATATATTGTTACATAAAATAACTTATTTTTCAATTATTTCTCATAATGTTGCAGCAAAATTATGAGAATTATCCAATATAATTATAAAGTGACTCAATCTTAATAACAAGTATATCTAATTTTAAAATGTATTATAATATATTCTCTTCTCCACCTTTCTTAATTCCAAATGTTTCAATAGCTGAGTACTTAGTACTTCTGAATTTATATATAACCACAGAATCTTTATCCGTATCTATTACATTAAGTAGCTCTATTTTAAGCTTCATTAAATTTGCCTCAGTAATATCTCCTTCAAATACTGAGTTTTGAACCCAATATAAATATTTTCTACATGTTTTTAAAGCTTTTGCCACACGTTTCTGCCCAACATCATATACCAATATTACAAACATAATGCATCCCTCACCATTTAGAAACAAAAGGTAAATATTCCTCTTCTCCTATTAAGTGTTTTTCCAGCTTGTACAACTCCATTCTAATCAACCTTCTGTAAGATACATGTCTACCTAACTTTCTATGCATTATTGTGGTAGTTAATCTTTTATCAAACTCTTCTACAAATCGTTTCTTAGCATTTTCTTTAAGCATAATTCCATCTAAATCTTTTTCAAAGTCGTCTTTTTGTATGATTTTTTTATTCAATAATGTAAATATAATCCTATCCACTATAATAGGTTTAAAAATTTCCGCTATATCTAGATTTAAAGTAAATCTTCTAAAATTTGTTGTATGTAAAAAGCCAATACGTGGATCAAGATGGGTTTTGTAAATTTCGGATAATACTAAAGTATATAACATTGAATTACCAAAACTAATCAATGCATTTAAATGATTTTTTGGAGGTCTTTTTGTTCTTTGAACAAACCTAAAATCCTTATTATCAATTACTATATCAAAGGCTTCGTAGTATGTTTCACGTATATTCCCTTCAATCGCCATTATCTCATTAGTTGTTTTACATTCTTTTAACCTATCAATTAGAATATTAATTCTATCATTTATTTGGTCCAGTTCTTTGCCTCTTGCCATATAATACTTTATTATACTCAATATATTCTTACTCGCACCCTCTACAATTCTCAATGCAATGTCTAATCTCTTCCTCTCATCCAAATAATGTTCAGCTTGTTTAAGTATCATATATCCAGAATTCAAATGTTCTCTCGGGTAAAAAGAACCAGTGTAATATCCATAGTAATTAAAGAAATGTAATATAATTTCCTTCTGAGACATGTAATCTAAAAAAGCCTTATTTAAATCTACTTGCCCGAATATAAAAATCTCACTAATATCTTCAATGGGTAATATTTTCCTTCCTAATTCACTCTCAAAAGCCACTGTATTATCTTTTCTCCTTAAAGAACCATCAGTAAAAATATATATGTTCTTTTTCATTTTATCCTCCTTTAAGCCCAACAAAACTCATTGTACCCGCAGTTTGTACAATAGGTATTTTTATAAATAGGTTCTGGTTTATCACTATTAATAATTCTTTTTATGGCCTCCGATACAGCATCTAGTTCTCTTTTTAATGAATCTGTTAATATTATTTCTTCTCTCCTTCTCTCTTTAGGAAACATCAAGTAGCCAGACGCAATAATCCCTCTCTTCTCAAGTTCATACAAGTAATAAGCTAGCTGCATTCTTGCACTTTCTTTAAATTTAGAACTCTTTTTTACTTCTCCTATTACTACTTGTCCATCCTTTCTCTTAATAATGTCTATCTTAATATTTTCCAAAGATATTTCCTTCTTTTCTCTTCTGTATGTGCTTTCTTGGAGAAATCTTCCAATATCTATAAATGGATTCTCTTGATCTGCTTCTATTCCATGTGCCAGCAGCCATACTTCCCGCTTGCATATATAGTAGTACCAAATCATTGTACCAGTAACCCTTATTTCTTCCATTCATTTCACCACCATACAAGTACACATATGTTTGTTAATCTAATAACTTTATAAAACCAAATCCTTGAGAGTTCTTATTGCCTAATCCCGAAGATAAAGCAAGCTCAATCAAACTTTGATCCCCTTGCAAAATAAATTTTCCCGAATATCCTTTTATTAATGTTCCTTTATAGGTTAGAACATGTAGCCTACTATTACCTATTGGTTTAATAGTAAATTCCTTATTAACTGGTTCTTTTTCATAATATGCCATATATTTTTTTATTATATTTTCTGAAATAAGCCTAGTAAACTCCTTATCGTTTGGAGCATAATAACAAGTATATTTTCTCCCTTCTGGTCTATATAAGGTGCTATAAACTGTTACTGGTGATAAGGCAAGTACCATTACTTTATCACCTTTCACCGATTCTTTTTTTATCTCTAAGTTTTTCACCATAAGCCTTTCGCTACTTAAAATGACGTAGTCATCTAACAACAGAGAATTGCTTAATTGTGCCAAAAATTCAATCATCGGAGATGATATATATAAATCAATTTGGTCATTAAATTCAATTTCTTTTGTTTCCTTTAATATTTTATAATTTCCAATAAGAGGAGAAAAACAAAACATCTTAAATTGTCTCTTTCCTAGTTCAAAACCTTTTTCATGTAAAAAGTCTGCCATTTTTTCTTTTAATAATTTATAAATCATACTTTGAACATAGTAATTATATTGCAATGGAAGTCTAATTTTTTGTCCATTTATTGATGAAAATGTTATTTTTAAATACATGTATATTCCTCCATGACTATATTAACCAAGTATCTGTATCTTCAATTTTCCTAATAAAACCTGTACTATCTTTTAAATAATAATATTCCAAAGATTGCTCTGGCTTAATAATCTTTCCTTGTGGATTGGGATTTAAACTAATAGCTCTCATAATTGGTACCGAAATAACATAAGATAAGAAATTTCTCCTAATTTTATTAAAAGCTTCCTTTCTCTTGATAAAATCTTTTTCTTGGACAACCTTTTCAATGTAAATATTCCAATAATCTGTTGCTGTCATACCCTGCTGATCTTCTATATCAAGTTCTATAAATACTTCACACATATCAGGTCTTTGCTTAACTAAGCGAAAATCTGATATATACATTTGATTATTTTCTTTATTTTCACTATGAAACAACATTTTTTTAAAGGCATCTAATAATTTCTTAGATATATCTTTGTTAATGGATTTATATTTTTCTTCAAAATAATTCTCAATCCAATTGTAATAGTCCTTTTCTTCCATAGTACCTGTAACCATTTCCTTTGCAATATTAGTATGTATGTTTCCATATACTAGTGTACAATCACTTATTTTTCCTCTAATTATGGGAGTTATGTGTACAGTTGCTGCTTCTTTTTCACCTTTTCTATTACCCCTTCCTGCAGCTTGTACAATACTGTCTATAGGGGCCAGATCTCTAACAATTTCATCAAAATCTAAATCTACTCCTGCTTCTACTACTTGGGTAGTGACTAAAATAACTGGCTCCTTCTTTTTTAGCAGCTTATCTACTCTATTAATACGTTCTAACCTCTCAAAAGGGGTAATATTAGTTGATAAGTAGAATTTTTCAACACCATCAAAAGTTTCATCTTCTAATATTTTATTGTATATTTTTATGGAAGCATCTATGGTATTAAATAGCAGCATATATGACTTTCTTTCATCATAAATAGACCTAAACCAGCTCATCCATTCATCCATAGAAAAATAGATACCATTTTCATTATTAGGATAATGCCTTACAATTTCTGTGCGATTTAATTTCGTGTAGTATTCTTTAATTTTTTCCTCTGGCATCCATTCTTGTGCCTGATTCTTTGTGAAAATTAACGGTTTAGTAGCAGTTAATAATATAATATAACAGCCAAAATATTCACTAATTCTAGTAAAAACTTCTTCTACTAAAAGCCAATACTCGCCTGGAACATTTTGCACTTCATCAAGGATTATAATACTGCCTACAATTTGGCGGTATTTCTTTAAGTACTGATTTTTAAATCCTATAATTGTATGCAATAGCTGATAAAAAGTTGTCACAATAATTTCCGACTCCCAACTCTCTGTTAAAAGTACAGACTCGTCAATAGGTTTATCTATTCCTCCGTCCTTATATTTAATTTCTGATAAATGGTGATGTTTTAGCAAATAAGCACTTTGAGACATTTTAAAGTCATCTAACTGCATAAGTACGTCCTCATATACTTGATAATTTTGATCTATTATACTTGTATAAGGTAAACTGTATATAATTCTTGGAGTATAATTTTTGTATCTTTTTATTTTTTTTCGCATTTTTAAAGCAACTGATAAGGATGTTAAGGTCTTGCCTGAACCAGTAGGAGAAGTTATGGTATATATTCTTTGGTTTATATCAAAATCATCTATTTTTTCATTGGCTATTTTAAAGAAATCCTTTCTTATATAATCAAGTAAAGTTACTAATTCATCTGTAAAATTGGTATTTACATATTTTTCTACAATATCTTCTGATATCTCTTTTCTTTCAATAAAATTTATATTTGCTGCACTACGCTTGTCTGCATCTACTAATATCGAAAATAGCAACTGTAAAAAAAGGCAACATTTTAATCTAACATTACTTTCTTCATTAATAAATTCATCTTTCAGTCTACTTAAGCTTGTTATTATATCTTCAACATTATTACAAAAGTCTTTTATATCTACTTCATAACCTAATACTTCGGTATAATATGCATTAATTTCATCTTTAATATTTAATATGTTTTTTGACTGCACTTCAACCATTTTTATTTTATCTAACCAATCAGTAGTACTAAAGGTAACTTTTAAAAATTCATCAAAAATATCTTCACTTATTACAACATCCAGTGAACCTAATTCATCGTGATGGAAGAACACTGCAAGATGACCAAGAAGAGAACTATATTTGGCCCAGTCAGAGATTATAGAAGTATTATTTAAAATATTTGCTTTTTCTTTTTCTAATATATAATAGGTCCAAATAGATGAGATATACGAGTGGTAATGATATGGAGGCTGTCTTTTATCTTCTAACAAATACTCCTGAAAATATGATGTATATTTCCCAAAATCATGGCAATACCCAACAATCCTACTAGTATTTTTAAGCCAAAAATCGTCACTTTTATTTGGAAGGGGAGGACAAATGCCACCCCCTTCCGCTACTTCTCTCAAATGCTGTTTAAGTTCCTTCTGGTAAATTATATTGCCAAAATCATCTTTTTTAACATGAGAATAAGTAGTCATCTGATGATACCTCCTGAAGCCATACTATGTTTTTTGTTTGATCTTTTATTTGGATGCTTAATACTGGCACATTAAAAGCTGCATAGATTCCGTTTCCCTCTTGTTCGTATAAATAGGATTTAGACAATGTTAGATATCTCCCACTATCAAACTCAACTGGCATTATCTCTTTTACATACCTTAACCCCGAATCCAACCTTAACTCTAAAGAATTCTTCTTTATACTGTCAATGCTGCATACAGTATCAACTTTGGTTTTTTCCCCACAAGGTATAATTGCTACATCATCTCCATTTACTTCACCAACAAACTTTAGTTTACCCAAACATTCAGATACTCCAAGATAAGGCGGATATACAAATTTTTCATTAATCAATCTATTTTTTATTTCCTTATATTTAGCCTTATCTTTATGAGTAAGATATAGCCTATATTTTAACTTGCTATACTTTTCCTTATTAGAATATTTGCTAACAACTATTTCAAATGGAACTTGGGTAGAACCCTTAACCTTATTTACATCACTTGGGGATATAACATAGATGTAATTTACTGTTTGAATTAGTTTTCGAACTGGCGTTAATATCTCTACTGCATTATAGAAATTTTTGCTAGAAAACATGTCATAATAACTATCCCTTTCTAATCCTAAAATCCCAGCAATTAATCCAGCAATTGCTGTTGGTGGAGGAAAGGCATATGAAAGGGAAGATGAGTTAGTATAGTATTTCCTAAAATGTGCAAATGTTCCTTCTAAATCGCATATGAGTATACTTGATTTGCTCAAAATCAGCACCTCCTACAGAGGCAACTTCTTTAGCTTAGAAGATAATTTGTCCCCCATAATATTTTCTAAAGTTCCACTTCCTAAACCTGTCTTTATCTGTAATTGATCATGATGCCAATAACTTATGCTATTTATCCTATCTATATGTCTTTCCAATACTGTTTTCAATTGTTCTAAATCTAGTATGTATTCAGTAATATTGCGCACATTTACATTTTTAATTCTTGGTATATAATCCCTTAGATCTCCTATTAGAAATTCATTTGAATTGTATTCTATCCTTAGGTATAATCTTGGATATTGTCCAATCTTACTTCTTGTTGCCATAAGAGGAATTGCTTTAATTAAGGCCTCTTCCAATACATTTAAATCATTCTCATTCATTTTTGTATGTTTAGCCCTATTGCCGCTAATTACTCCAGAGAAAGCTATCAAAGAATAGTATAATCTATAATCTTTCCCCATGGTCGTAGCCTTATCTGCTTCTGAACTAAATCTTGATGTAATAGTATTAGACTCAACTAAGATAGCAGGATTTAAAGAGTATCCCCAAGAAAATTGAACAGGTCCTGTAAAGGTTATTGAGCTTCCTTTACTATCAGCACTTTTTATTGGCATAGTAGCACCAAACAGTCTCACGTCAATAAGTTGATTGAGTAACCACCCAATTTGATCATCCGTTAATTTATTTAAGTTCACATTGCCATTAAA
Source organism: Tepidimicrobium xylanilyticum (assembly GCF_900106765.1). Lineage (NCBI taxonomy): Bacteria > Bacillati > Bacillota > Tissierellia > Tissierellales > Tepidimicrobiaceae > Tepidimicrobium > Tepidimicrobium xylanilyticum. Next base: position 57,938 of record NZ_FNNG01000005.1, on the reverse strand, counting down.
TTTTTCAAAAATACCCTCTATTCTTTGGGTAGCTGTAACTACCCTCCCCTCTGGTTGAGCAACAAATACCTCAAAACCTCTATCCACAAGATAATCTCTTATATATCTTTTTAAACGAACATCACTTACAAGATTTGTAGATGTTTCATAATCCATACGAGGCTTATTTTCATCATCTGCGTCCCCATTTGGGTTGGTAAGTTTAGCGTCATAAATGAATAAAAGATCACTATTATTCAACATCAAATTCCTCCCCCTTATCCTCTTTTTTATCTATTGGTCTACTTCCAATAGCATATCCTGATAGTATATAAAAAACATTTTCCTGATTGCTTAATTTCCAGTTCTTAATATTTTTATCAAGTAATATTTTGTGATCACTATAAATATTTTGTATAAAATATTTGCTACTTCCATCTGTTATTAGCTTATATTGCTTTAACTTTTCAAATATTTCATTGCTTAATTTTTGTATTTTACTCAAGCTCATCCCTTGATAATTAATTTTTTCTAAAATAGGTTTTGAGGTAAGTTTATTTCTTTCCTGCGTCCTTCCAACTTCATATATTAATTTACCAAGCAGCACAAGAGAGGTTTGCTGTTCATTATAGCTCAGCTCCTTTATAAATTTTTTTAAATTTTCACTTACAATTAAATTATTCGTTTCCATACCCTCACCTCCTGGAATTACAGATAATTTTCCTAAATAGTGTACTAGAAGCATCCCTTTTAAAATCCCATATATCATTGCAGTATCTTTATTTGTTGGTTTAGAAAGCTGGTAAGAATCGGTTTTTTCATAGTAATAGGCTTTGGCTAGTTGATTTAGTTTTTCTATTACAACATTCTTATCTATCTTTTTCCTAGTTAATATAGCATCATATAAAGTTAATATCCTTTTATGTTCTGTAACAAATCTTTCATCCTGATGAATAGGGAATAGATGAAATATTTGTTCAAATGTTATCAGCCATCTATCATTACTATTTGGCCAGTTAAACCATCTTCTACCAAACTCATTTTGTTCAAATATCGCTAAATTGATCTCATATATTCTACCAGGAGTTACATCTTTTATAAGTTGAAGCACTCTAAATTCTTGCTGTTGCTTCATATAAAATAGAAAATGGAATATAAATTGATTGGCATAATCTTCTTTTCTCAATCTGATTATTGCTTCCCTTTCAATATTCGTGGCATCTTCAAAGTGTATAATAGTATTTGCATTTCTAAGCGCATTATCAAAGCTTTTTACTTCAACACTTAAATTATCACTAAACAAAAGTTCTGGAATTAGAAGAAATCTTAGTTTTCCGATGGAAGCCCTTAACTTTCTAATAGTATAAATCTCACCCAAAATTAATTCCTTGTGGCATTGTTGGCATAATCTTAAATTTTTATCAAAATTCCTTAAATCACTAGCAAAGTTTTTCTTTTGAGTTATATAGTAGGTTAATTTAAGTTTACCTGTGTCAGAAGAAACTTTAGTTTTTGATCCACAAACAGAGCACGTTCCCTCTTTGGCCTTTTCAAAATGGGCTTCTTTAAGCTGCCAAGCCAGCTTTTTATATTCTTCTTTTTGCTGAATAATTTCTCCATTAATTGTTAAAGCCCACAATTTTAAGTTCGTTAACTTAACTTCATATTCTTTCGATATATAACCTAATAGTGCTTTTGCCACAGCTGATACTGTTTTTTTAATGTCCCTCTTTGAATCATCATAATATTTTTTCATCTCATTAAGATTTAAAAATTTTTCCACATTCAGAACACGCCTATAGCGTTCTTTAGTTTTGTCTTGTTCTCCATAATCAAAGTAAAATATATCTAAAGCTTGTCTTAAAAGGTTTTTTACATCTCCTTCTTCTATTATCCTTAATAAAGACGGTATAGACTGCGAAATAATGTAGTCTGGTTTATTTCCTGTTAACATCCATTGAGGTGAAGCTGGCCCATCAGCAGTTCCAATATAATAATAATCTCTCATTGTGTTTTCCTGTATTGGCTTAATATCAATATTAATGGAATTATTATCTATGTCTAAATTCAATATTATAATTCTATCTTCTTCCTCGTAGTTTATTGTTTCAACTAGTATATTCGATTGTTCTTCAATGTTTAACTTGGCCAGTGGCTCTCCGATTTTCTTTATTGCCTCTATCATAATCTCACCTCCTCTTTATTATTAGTTTAGTAATTCTTCTATACATGTTATATATAGAGAATTTTCTAGAATACTTATCAATGATTTTTCTTGATTTTCCCGATTTTTTATTTATTATTAATTTATACCAGATATTATTTGAAAAGTTAGGATACCTATAAGGACTTAAAACTTACTTTTATTAGTTCACTAGAAATTTAGAATTTAGATTACCTATAAGAAATCATCCTGAGAGCATTTGAAACCCTGGACATATTATTAACCTCCAAATTTGTATAATTTGCTATTAATATGATATTTCTACATTTAATAACAATCTCCTTCTTTTTCCCAAAATTTATAATCCATGTTAAATTAATTTGTTTTTTTTATTTACTTTAACTTCCACTTAATATAAACTATATTTATGTACATAATATTTAAAGCGGTGAGGTGATATTTTGAATAGTTTTAATGAAAAGCTAGATAAATACGCAAGGCTTTGTGTAGAGGTAGGCATTAATGTTCAAAAAGGTCAACCTTTAGTCATTAACGCTCCAGTGGAAGGAGTTGAATTTGTAAGGCTGGTAGCAAAGCGTGCTTACGAGCTTGGGGCAAAACAGGTCCATGTTAATTGGAATGATGGAGTATTGACCAGATTAAAATATGAAAACGCTCCCATGGAAGTATTTGAAAAATTCCCTAAATGGTATGCTGACGGTTTAGAAGAATTTGCTGAAGATGGAGCAGGATTTCTCTCCATCTATTCTGAAGACCCAGAACTGCTTAAGGGAGTAGACCCTAAAAAGATCGCTGCCCATAACAAATCCTCATCAATGGCATTAAAAGAATATAGAAAGTACATTATGAATGATATTAATGCTTGGTGTGTGGTATCTATTCCAACTAAAGACTGGGCAAAAAGGGTTTTCCCTAATGTTTCAGAGGAAGAAGCTATGGAAAAGCTCTGGGATGCAATATTTAAAGCTACAAGAATGGATTTAGATGATCCTGTTAAAGCTTGGCAAGAACATCTTGATAATCTTGAAAAGAGGGTTAAATATTTAAATGAAATGAAATTCAAAAAACTATATTATAAATCCTCTAATGGTACTGACTTAGAAGTAGAACTGCCCGAAGGCCATATATGGGGCGGCGGCGGTGGGAAAAATTCCAAAGGAGTTTACTTTGTTGCCAATATGCCTACAGAAGAAGTATTTACCATGCCATTAAAAACTGGAGTTAACGGAGTAGTTTATAGCACAAAACCATTAAATTATGGTGGCAATCTAATCGACAATTTCAAGTTGACCTTCAAGGATGGAAAAGTAATAGAGTTTGAAGCGGAAAAAGGCTATGAAGTATTAAAGGATCTATTGGATTTAGACGAAGGAGCTAAACATTTGGGAGAAGTAGCCTTAGTCCCTTACAATTCTCCAATATCTCAAGCAAATATTATATTTTTGAATACTCTATTTGATGAAAATGCTTCCTGCCATTTTGCTTTAGGTAAAGCTTATCCAACCAATATCGAGGGTGGAGAAAATATGACTGAAGAAGAATTGGAAAAAGCAGGGGTAAACGATTCATTAACACATGTAGATTTTATGGTAGGTTCAAAGGATTTATCCATCATAGGTGAAACTAGTGATGGTAAAAAAATTCAGATATTTGAAAATGGAAACTGGGCTATTTAAATATAATAGGAGGGAAATCCCTCCTATTTTCAATTAAAAGCATTCGTCCTTTTTAGAGCTGTATATAGTACCACTGAGGTTATAGCACCCAATAACCCCTGCATGATATTCCCTGGGAGAGTTGCTATAGCTCCTTTACCGTATAAGAATATTTCCGGTACAAAATATCCAAATGCCATAAATATCCCAGCCACTGACGTAGCAATTATAGGTTTTCTCTTTCCTATCTCCCTTTCCAATAGGCCACCTGCTATATAACCTTCCAATCCCTTTACTATTAACGTAATAAGGGCATAATGAGAATATCCTAGAAGTAAATCTGCTAATGCTGAACCAAGTCCACCTACAATAAAACCTCCTTTTTTCCCTAAGACGAAAGCTGCTAAAAATACAACCATATCCCCTAAATTTAAATATCCATTAGTTCCAATGGTAGGAATGTGTATAACCATGGTCATCACTACAGTTAACGCCATAAGCACGGAATATCTTATCAATAATTTTAGATTATCCTTCATTATAATCCCCCTTAGCCTCTATATTTTGTATGGATACAGTTTTGCAGATTGTTCTTGATTGTATCTACTTATATAATAACACCTTGGTTACACTTATGCAATAGATTAAAAATATCCAGGCAGGATAAAATATTAAACTTACCTGCCTGGATACTTTTTCTCTATTTAATATTAATATATTCCTTTATCATTCATAAATTCCTTATATTCCATATCAGTTTTTAATATGTGATTTTCGATCCAATTTGCAATAAATATAATTAAATCCATTCCTATTGTCCTCTGCTTTTCATCTATGTCCTTTTCATCTATAGATTTAACCTTCTGTATGAACGAGTCGTGTTGCCTTTTATGGTTTTGTAATTTAGGATAACCATTTTCCTCCATCATTTTCTCTTCAAAATCAAAGTGGTATTTAGCATAATCCATTAATCTATGTAAAATTTCAACTACTTCATCGTATCTGTCTACCCCATCCTTAATTGATATGATTTCATAAAGGGAATTGCCTATTTTAAATAATTCTTGGTGCTGCCTATCTATTGCTTCAATATTTACGCTAAACTCATCCTTCCATTTAAACATATGGTCACCTCCTATAAATCTAATAAGTACTAATAAATAAATTTTATCACACTTTTACCAAAAAATTAATATAAAATAAAAAACCTAGCTTAGCTAGGTTTTTTAATCTTCAAATTCCTTTCTATGTCTTAATCCAACTAATTCTTCTACATCCAGTGTAAATACTATACCTGTTCCAGGTTTCTTTAACTCTCCGGCTTCTACTATAGCAGTAAATATCGGTTTATATACTTGTTTACTAGCCAATATGATAATAATTTCTTTAGACGACTCTATATGAATGTTCAAAAACCTTTTTGCTTCAGTCTCCCCAGTACCTCTTCCATACAGAATGGTAGCACCTTTAGCGCCTGCTTTCTTCGCCTTATCTACTATCCTTTCCGCTCTACCTCTCTCTACAATAGCAACAATACATTTGACGTCATCCACAAATATCCCTCCCTATATCCTAGTCAATATACCTAGCGTTAATACGGATATTATCGCACCCAAAGATGTTAGCCCAACTATTCCAAAACCAGATAGGAGTGGATCTGCGCCTTTAATAACTTTAGCTAATCCGATTGCTAGGGCCATGTTTAATGGGATGTTCACCGGTCCTGTAGTAGCACTAGCAGAGTCCATTGCAATAGATACATATTGCTCTGGAGCAAAGAAAGAAAGCAGTATAACTAGTAGAAGTAAAGGAATAGCTACCTTTAAGTAAGGTATTCCATTTAAAATCCTAAGCAATCCTATTGCCATACCAGAGCCAAACCCAATTGCAACAGCATGTATTAATATTTTGTTTGGAATAGCACCTATAGATATTTCTTCAACTTCTAAAGCCAATGCTTTCAAAGCAGGCTCTACTAAAGTTCCAAAACATCCTATAACGAATCCAATAATAATTATTAGCCATTTTCTTTCTAAAACTACTAAGTTGCTACCTACAGAATCCCCTATTGGGAATAAGCTCATAGAAACACCTTGTAAGAAAAAATGTAATCCTAAGACACTTAGTATAAACCCTATAACAAATTCTTTTACGTTTTCTATTGGCTTTCTTATCACCACCAATTGAATGAAAACCAAGAAAGCTGTTAAGGGGAAAATACTTCTAAAAGTTTCCCAAAACGCATTTAATGCTTCAAATCCTTTCATGTTTTTTCCTCCTATGTTATATGATAACAACAACATTATACTATAATTCTAGGTTTTTTCAAACCTCTTAAGGCCATACTTATATTATCAGCAATTCTGGGACAAATAATAGTTTGACTCTCTAATTTTTAGGGTAACTATAGTTGAAGCCTATTTTGGCGATTTTTTAAGGAGGTGTGCTATGGAAAAATATGTTCCAGAAATAAAATCTCAATTAAGGTCCAGAATAATAGAAGTACCCCAAGCCATATATAAGGCTACTGGCATAAAGATATTAGGTACTCGAATCAAATCCTTATTATTCTCCACAGATGTAGCAATTATTAAAAATACTAATGCAAATTCCATTATTGCTGTTTATCCTTTTACTCCACAGCTCTCCATTACTCAAGCTATATTAGAAGTAGCACCTGTCCCCGTATTCGTTGGAGTAGGAGGAGGCTTAACTACAGGTAAAAGGTCTGTTGACATAGCTTTGCATGCAGAACTATTGGGAGCATATGGAGTAGTAGTAAATGCACCTACAGCTCCTGAGGTCATTAGTAAGATGTATAACAGAATTGACATTCCAATTATTGCTACTGTAGTTACTGAAAATGACGATTATAAAGCTAAATTAGATGCGGGCGCCCGAATTCTAAATGTTTCTGGTGGAGCTAATACACCTAATATAGTAAGGAAAATCCGTGAAGAATACGGAAAGGAATTGCCCATAATCGCCACTGGAGGCCCTACGGAAGAAAGCATACTTAAAACAATAGATGCGGGAGCTAATTCCATTACTTATACTCCACCATGTTCTGCAGATATATTTGCAGAAGTTATGCAAAGGTATAGAGAAGCCCACAAATAATAAAGCCCAAAATACAGGGCTTTATTATTTGTCCAGTAGAGTTTTTGATTTAACCTTAACTTTTTCCTCTACATATTTAGTTTCAAAGAATTCCTTTATTAGCTTCAAAACAATTCCGCTTAACCCAGCTAATCCTATTAAGTTTGGTATTGCCATCAAACCATTTAACGTATCAGCTAAGTGCCATAAAGCTTCTAATCCTCCTATTGCTCCTATAACTACAAAAGGTATATAAACAATTCTGTAGATCATTATGGATTTAGGTCCCACCAGATATTCTAAACATCTCTCTCCATAATATTCCCAACCGAGTATTGTTGAAAAAGCAAACAATGTTAAGCCTATAGTAACTATATATCTGCCACCAGGAATGGATGCATCAAAAGCTGAAGCTGTAAGCTCTGGACCAGACATTCCTGTAGTCCATAATCCAGTCATAACGATTGGAAGGGCAGTTATTGTACACATAACTATAGTATCTACAAAAACTTCGAATATTCCCCATAACCCTTGACGTACTGGATGATCTGTTGTTGCTGCAGCGTGGGCTATTGGAGCACTACCAAGACCAGCCTCATTAGTAAACACTCCCCTAGCAACTCCATATCTTATAGCTCTAGCAACAGTGGCACCTGTAAACCCACCTACTGCAGCCGTTCCTGTAAAGGCATTCTTAAATATTACTTTAAAAGCCGTGGGAACACTAGAAATATTCGCAAATATTATAAACAACCCACCTATTATATAAATTGCAGCCATAAAGGGAACTAACTTTTCAGTAAAAGCTCCTATTCTCTTAATTCCTCCAATAATAACTAGTCCCGTTAAAACTGCCAATGCAATTCCTGTAATCCATGGGTTTACATTAAAGGATGTATTTAAAGCAATTGCTACCGAATTAGATTGAACCATATTGCCAATACCAAAAGCCGCTAAAGAACCAAATAATGCAAAAAGAACTGCAAGCCACTTCCAGCCTAGTCCCTCTTCGATATATAACATTGGGCCGCCTATAAAACGTCCATCTTCTGTTTTCCTCCTATATTTTACAGCTAATACTACCTCTGCAAACTTGGTTGTCATTCCAAATAGGGCAGCTAACCACATCCAGAACACAGCTCCAGGCCCTCCTGAAGCAATGGCTGTGGCAACACCAGCAATATTGCCGGTACCTACTGTTGCTGCCAAAGCTGTAGATACTGCCTGAAATGCGGTTACTTCGCCTTCCCCTTTATCTTCTTTGGAAAACATTTTCAACAAGGTGCTTCTAAGCACATATCCTAGTTTTGTAATTGAAAAAAATTTAGTCCTAATAGTAAAATAAATTCCCACACCTACTAACAAAAATAACATAGGTGGACCCCAAACAAAATCATTAACCACGGTATTAATTCTCATAAAAAAATCCATATTTATACCCCCTATTTTTTATTAGAAGTATATAATATGGACTTCAAAAAACTACAAAAAACTTAAAAAAGATTATCAGAATTTTTTTAATTGTCTAAAAATTCACAAAGTGATGTTAGGCCTATTATAAACTTTTTAGTATTCGTAGAACCTCCCTTATCGGATTTTCCCCTTATATACTCCATTTCCTTTCGTACCTGTTCAAAATTAAACAGGCTATTAGAATATTTAACAAAAATATCATTCATATAGTCTTCAAGACCTAGATTGGCAATATTGGTCATAGCTATACTAATAGCTCTTCTTATCCTTTGTTCCATAGATTTAGGGTTATCTGTAAAATGGCTGCAAAGCTCCCTGATAGTTATGTTATTCAAATTCACTTTCTTTTTTATTACATATTTAGCAATCTTGGCTATTTCTTCGCTGCCTTTTTCCCCAATAATTCCTAAATCTATTAAAACATTATTAATACATTGTTCATAATCTCCTTCAATTTTTGCCGATTCCACTTTTGGCTTATTGTTAAAAATCTGCTGCATCTTTAAAAAGGTTCTATTTATTTCAATTCTTTCTATTACCTTTCTAATTATCATTTCTACTTCTATTGCATTTATCGGCTTATAAATATAATATTCTACCCCATATCGATAAGCCTGTTCCACCATGTTTTTCAAAGACACCCGAGAAATCATTATGAATTCCATATCAGGATATTCCTTTTTCAATTGTTTTACTACGCTTAACCCGTCTATTCCAGGCATCAGTAAGTCTATTAATACAATGTCTGGAATAGTTGCTCTTATTTTAGTTATCCCCTTTCTCCCATCTCTTTCCTCACCAACTATTAAACCCAAATCCTTATCATAGATAATTTTTTTTAATATTCTTATGACATTTATATCATCATCAAGTATAAAAAATTTCATTCCCTAATACCCTCCAATTCTTTCTCTGGAATAAATATCTTAAAAGTACTTCCCTTGCCAATCTCAGACTCTACCTGAATTTGTCCCTTAAAATGAACTTTAAGCAAGTTTTCAATTATTGTAAGCCCTAACCCCCTATTAACCTGTCCTGTACTATAATCAATTTTAGTAGAATAGCCTGGTAAAAATATATGAGGCAAATCTTCCCCGCTAATTCCGCAACCATCATCTTTAACTATAAACTGGTGATGACTGTTCTTTACTAAATGACATACGTTAATATTCCCTTTATCCTCAATAGCGTCTATAGCATTGGTTATAATATTTCTTAAAATTGACATCAAATAATAGTGTTTTTCAGTATAAAAATCTCTCTCCATTTCATATCGAATCTTTATCTCCTTATTCTGCTTTATTATGTCTCTTTCAAGACTCTCCTTTAAAATATCCAAAAGCTCAGAATAGTACATCCCCGTATTATCCAACCTACTTTCCATTATATCTTCTATTCCCATTACGACTAACTCATATTCCTTTTTTATTTCATGAATATCTTTTGCTATTTCTAGGGCTACATTACTCCAATCTTCTCTGTTCTTATCTTCTCTTATATTAGAAAACAACTCATAGGCGTTAGCCATTACTTTTTCTATATGAATCATATTCTTTTCCATCCAGTAAATTTCAGTTTTCAACCGAGAAGTTAGTTTTATTAAATTTTTATATCTCCTATCGTGTTCCTCTTTCACTAAAATTAATTTGTAGTATTTATAACCCAATATCATTAGCCATAAAAGACCAGCTCTTATAATCCCCACTAAGAATAAGATTCTTATTATTTGGAAATCAAAAGTAAAAATATTTTTACCAACTCTTATATAAATTTCCACAATATTTGATAAAGTATCAGATAAGGCTGCAATTATAAACATTTTATTATGGGTAATAAGGTAAGAACTTTTTTTAAATAAATAGAAGGATAGTCCATATACTATATAGAAAATGTTTTCCGGAATGGAATATATAAAAGTTTCTATGAATTGTCCATAAAAAATGTTATAAAATATGCTTCTAAATAATACTAAGGAAAAACCCGATAAAATTCCAAATTTTATCGGATTATACTCCTCATACATGTATAGAATTAATGGAAATATCACTGCTGCAAAGGAAAATTTGAAATTCTTAACATAAAAATCCATGTATAAAAGAGATGATAAACCTACTATAAAGGCAGATAATATAATTCTTCGTTTTTTCATAGGACCACCTAAACCCTACCTATACCTCTAGAACTTTAACCTTTCTCGGTTCCCCTTTTAAGAAACTTCCATTTTGTTTCCGTAGTTAAAATGGATATTAGAATAGCCATACAACCTATAGCAAATTTAATTGTAAAAGGTTCCTTTAAAAATATTAAAGACATAATGCCACCAAATACAGCTTCCATACTCAATATTATGGCAGTATGAGTTGAAGAAGTATATTTCTGAGCCACATTTTGAACTGAAAATGCTATTAAAGTACTAAATACCGCCAAGTATAATATTGATATTAGGGCTTCCTCGGCTATTTCTACTGGTTTAGGCTCAAATGATAAGGCAAATATTATAGATAATATACCTGCAACTAAAATCTGTATTATAGATAGAATAATGGGATCATGCTTCTTTGCATAATAGCCTATGGTTGCAATATGAAAAGCATATAATATAGCACAAATAAACGTTAAAAATTCTCCGTAACCAAATCTTAAATTATAAATATCCCCTTCCAAGCTTAGTATCCCAATACCTGTAAAGCAGAGGAACACCGCTATAGTTTCATATATATCGGGTTTCTTTTTGCTAATTGCCCAATATATAAAAGGCACCATCACCACATTGCTGCCCGTTATGAAAGCTTGCTTTCCAGCAGTGGTATAGTTAAGACCTACTGTTTGGGTGGCAAATCCGCCAAATAAAAAGATACCAATTAAAAAGCCTGCTTTCCAATCTTCAAGTTTCGCTTTCTTAAATTTATTGAAAAAAACTAATGCCATTAATATAAAAGATATCATAAATCTAAAAACCAAAAGGTAAAAGGGCGTAATGTGGCTTAATGTATTCTTTGTAACTACAAATCCACTTCCCCATATAATAGCTACAATTAATAATGAAATGTCTGCATAAATGCTAGATTTATTCTTCATAAACTGCCTCCTGTAAATAAACTTCATGATTATATTGTACCATATAATTGGAACCAATTTTAATACTAACTGGAACCTTTTTATCTAAAAAAATATATAATGTATTACTACTGAAAACATAGGTGATTTTATGTATAAAAATTTAGTCCATGGTGTTAACACGTTGGTTCCTGTTATTAATGGCAATAAGGTTCCTTATATAAACTTTGATAATGCTGCCACTACTCCTCCTTTTTCCTCTGTGATACATGAAATTAACCGTTTTTCCCCCTATTATTCTTCTGTTCACAGGGGGACAGGATATAAATCTATCATATCTTCCCAACTCTATGATAGAGCTAGATATATGGTATTGGATTTTGTAAAAGCAGATAAAAATTTCTATACAGCAATATTCGTTAAAAATACTACAGAAGCTATCAACAAGCTTTCTTACAGGCTAATAGATGAAATTAAGGATGGAATAGTTCTTTCAACCTATATGGAGCATCATTCTAACGACCTGCCTTGGAGACATAGATATAAGGTAGACTATGTAGAAGTTGATGAAAGGGGAAGATTAGATTTAGATCATTTAGAGTCCCTTTTAAAAAAATATAGGGGTAGGGTAAAATTAGTAACGGTCACCGGTGCTTCAAATGTAACAGGCTATATCAATCCAATACATAAAATAGCTGAAATAGCCCATAGGTATAACAGCAAAATACTAGTAGATGGTGCCCAGTTGGTACCTCACCACCCAGTAGATATGAAACCCGTAGAGGATCCAGCCCATATAGATTTTATAGCCTTCTCCGCCCACAAGATGTATGCCCCCTTTGGAATAGGAGTATTAATAGCTCCTAAATACATCTTTCAATCGGGAATTCCTGATCAAGTTGGTGGAGGCACTGTAGATTTAGTAACCCCAAAAGAAGTAACATGGACTTCTCCCCCTGAAAAGGAAGAGGCAGGCACCCCTAACCTGTTTGGAGTAGTGGCTTTGATTGAAAGCATTAAAACCTTAAAAAAATTGGATATGAATAGGATCTCTAATTATGAAAGGAAATTGACCAAATACACATTAGAAAGGCTAAAGACAGTCCCCAATATAGTAATCTATGATGATGGAAATGTAAAAAACAAGGTTTCTATTATATCCTTTAATGTAAAAGGACTATACCACGGAAAGGTAGCAGCCATCCTTTCTTTGGAAGGGGGCATTGGTGTAAGAAATGGATGTTTTTGTGCTCAGCCCTACATTCAAAAACTGCTAAAGGTTACAGAAAAAGATATAGAAAAGTATAAAAGGGACCCAAATCTATATAGAGCTGGTACCGTAAGGATTAGTTATGGTCTATATAATGATTTTCAAGAGGTAAATGTATTGATAGAATTATTAAGACAAATTGGAAACAATACAGATTATTATGATTATAGGTATAGAAACCCACCTTTCTACTCAAAATAGTGGAAAGGAGGATTTTTATGACCAAAAAGATGAACATACTCATGTTTAGTGGCGAATACGATAAGGCTTTAGCTGCTTTAATTCTAGCTAACTCTGCTAAGGAAATAGATATGGATGTAACCATATTCTTTGCTTTCTGGGGACTTCTTTTAGTGAGGGATCCAAATAGCATGACGGGAGAGGATAAAACTGCTTACGAAAAGATGTTTGCTAACATGACGCCAAAGCATATAGAAGAGTTGCCCCTTTCTAAAATGAATTTTGCAGGAATAGGTAAAAAGATGCTCCTTGGAATGATGGAAGAATCCGATTCCCCTAAGTTGAAGGACTTTTTAATGGGTGCCATTAATAAAGGGGTAAATTTAAAAGCTTGTAAGCTTTCTTGTGAGATTATGGGCTTTAAAGAGGAGGAACTGCTTAAAGAAGTGAAAATTGTAACTGCTGAAGAATACTTAGTAGATGCAATGGATTCTAATATTCAGTTGTTTATTTAAATTATTTTGATAAAAATTCCATTCCAACTATTAACATAGAGCCTACTGAATATGAATGGAGTGGGATCATAATAAATCCCACTCCCAACTATCGCAAAAAGTCTTTTTAACCTGTTCTCGTTTCTGTTTTAGCACAATTCTTATTAGCATTTTTATTAGTTTCACCTATACAGGAAGCTTTGCAACGAATAATTGGATCCCACCAACCTCTTACATCGGTATGATTATCCAATTCTCTGTTACATATACATCCTGCATTAGGTTCAATATTACCCCTATTTGAAAAATCATCAATAACTCTCACTTTTTTCCCCCCTTTAAATTAAATTATAATAAACATATAAATGAGCTAGCATCATTTATATATTATTGCCATTGTTTTGCAAGCTGTACAATTTATAATATATTCCCTTTTTATCAAATAATTCTTTATGTGTACCAACTTCAGATATAGTACCTTCGTTTAATACAATAATTTTGTCTGCTTTCTCAACCAACTCTTTAAATCTATGAACAACAATTATGCAAATTTTATTTTCAAAAGACTTACTAAGCAAATCCAATAAATGTTTTTCTGATATCTTATCAAGAGATGAATTAGGTTCATCTAAAATATACACATCAGCATCTCTTATTATAGCTCTTCCAAGTCCTATTTTTTGCCATTGCCCTATTGAAATTTGTCTTCCATTGTTAAACTGGTACCCCAATTCTACATCAATATTTTTTTTTAAAGATTCTAATTGTAATTGATCTAATAAAGATAAAATTTTTGAATCATTATTCCTTTCTTTTAAATTTCCAAATGATATATTATCCCTAATACTAGATTCATATTTTATGAAATCTTGAAATAGAGCACCTATTTTTTTACGATAGCTTTTTATATTGATTTGCTTTAAATTTATACCATTAACATATATTTCTCCTTCATAATCGTGATATATTCCCATAATTATTTTCACTAAAGTTGTTTTTCCTGATCCATTTAGCCCTAGTAAAGCAATCTTTTCATTTTCATGTATTGTTAGATTAATATCCCTTAAAGCATATTCACAATTCTTTTTATATCTATATGACACATTAACTAATTCTAACTGTTTTATAGTATCTATAATAACTCCATTTTCCATAAGTGGTTCATTTTCTAATTCAAAATAGCTTTTTAATTGTTCTATTATTAAGCTGTTTTTATGTAAAGCTGCAATGGATTGAAACATAGATAACATATTTTGCTTAATATTAGTTATAGCACCAGAATAAAGTACAAAATCACCAACAAGAATATTTCTTATATAAGCTTCTTTCAATAAAACTAATAAGACAAAAAAGTCAACAATAATTTCAATGAAACCTATAATGGAATAAACTATGGTTTTTTTCTTTTCCAAACTTAACTCTTCATCATTTTTCATCTTTAAATTTCTTGAATATTCGCCAATGAAAAAATTGAACAAATTATATAACTTGATTTCCTTAAAAGCATCACCATTAGTAATAATCCAAGAAAAATAAAAAGCTTTTCTCTCCTTTTCTGTATTTTTTTTAATTAAGTCATATTCTAATATATTGAACCTTTTGCTAAAAAAATACTTTACAATAGGAAATATAGATATTATTAATAATATTTTACAATTATAACTAAAAATTATTGTTATATATGATATTAAAGTTATTGAAGAAGAAATTATTTGAAAGACTATTTTTATATATCCTAATATTCCAGATTCGGAATCATATTGCATTCGATTAATTAGGTCATATGTATCACTGTTTTCAAATGTTTTAGCTTCTAATAATGATGACTTTGCTAAAATACTGGTTTGCAAATATAATCTATATTCCATTTCGAAACTATGTATTTTTAAATTGAAAAAGTTAAAACAAATCTCTTGAAATAATTCTATTAATGTTATCGCTATGAGTAATTGTAATACATTATTAAAAGATAACTTTCCTATTTGAACAATATTAATAAGCTTCTGCATAATTAACATAGATATTACTGGAATTACGCCTTTGAAAGTTGAATTTACCATAAGAAAAATTACATATTTATAATCAAAACTATATAATTGCAAGACTGACCAAATAAAATTTTTAAATATATTTGCTTTCTTATTTAGATCATTTTTACTCATTTTGACCTCTCATTAATTTGAAAATGAAATCATTTCACTAAACATCTACTCAATTTAACCAAATATAAGGCAATAAAATGTAATGGATAGAATAAATAATAGCCATATTTATAAATATATTTTTGTTTTAAGGAAAACTTTTTCTTATTGGTTATATTATCATTATACATTGCCAGCAAACATACTATTATCAATCCTATTATAAAATTAGAATATCTAGTTATATAGACCAAGTAAAATATAATAAGCTTTATAATAGAATTATCTCTGAAGAAAAAGAAGTTAAATGCTAAAATTATAGAGTAAAAACCATAATCTACAGATAATATATTTGCTAAGATAATTATTGAGATAAATGAAAAACCAATCAAGAATAATATGTTTTTTACTCTATCAAATAGATATATTGCAACAAGAGTTAATGCAAGTGTTGCCATTATATTTCCAACATAAAATTCTTCTTGAGGCATCATAGGAAATATTAGTCTATAGGGCAACTCAGAAATAAGCATAAATATTATTAAGCGAAAAAAATATCTGTATACATTTCTAGTGTGCATATATCCCTCAACTAGTAAAAAAGTAATTATAGGCATTGTTATTGTTCCAATTGCTTCTGGTAGATTAAAATAGTTTTTTATCAAACCACTATACATAGCATGTTGAATAACCATACAAGTAATTGCTATTGTTTTAAGTTCATTAGAACTTAATAATTTAAGCCCACTAGGAATTGCTATTTCTTTTTTAGTTCCCATCAGAACTTATTCACCCCACTTTTATAGAGTTCACTTGTTATACATAAAAACTTTAGTGTGTTATTTTCATCAAAAATAACATGGACTTCAGAATCTGAACTTACAAGAATTGCTAATCTTTCATTAATTTTATTCATAGCTTTATCATCTAAATCATACGAAAGGATGTCATTTAATCTAGGATGTACGAATATCTTATTGTAATCATAATCTAAAACCTGCTTATCAATAATTTTGCTTTCTTCATCGATTCTAAAATTATGGATTTCACCAGAAATATTAATAAATAAGTAATTATCTTCAAGCAATACTCCTTTAAATTTGCCTTTAAGTTGCCTATACTTTGTTATGCTTTCTAAATATTTTTTATATGGATCATAAAGTTTTCCCCATTCTGCTTCTACGACTCCATTAAAAATATCTTCTTCTTCAATAAAATTTTGCTCGGTTTTAAAATTAGGATCAACAAAAAAAAATTCATATATAATTCTAAATTGAAGAACGAAAGAGAAAATCAAGAAAAAAATGATTAATAATATTCCTTTTTTTAAAAATCTATCTCTTTCGTTATTTAAATAATAATCGGTAATTAAATATCCTAGATATAACCCTATAAAGTGTAAAAATACCATATCTATCCCAAGTTGACTGATATGTAATAATGATTTTATAAGTTCATATAATAATGATATTATTAGCAACATAATAATAGATTTTTTCTTAGATATTTTTTGTATATTTAACATACATCCTATTGGGATAAATATAAACATATTAAATATTATAAGATATATTATAAATTTTGCATTTACTCCGTAAAAAAAAGCATTAGAATATATGTTAGATATATTAAATTTAAAACTATTATATTTAATAATATTTGGAATATCTTTTATTCGATTTCCCCTTACGATATCAAATTGAAAAAAATATATAAGAATTATCAATATAAGAAGAATTAAAGTTAATAAATTTAAATATTTATTTATAATTAATGTCTTATTATTTGAATTCATTTTCGCCTCCTTATTTTTAATTTACTATACTATTATTTCATCTACTACTTCCTTCAATTCAGATTTTTTATTTTCTAGTAGATTATAATAATTTTCAAACTTCATTTTAATTTCTCTTCTAGTTTCTTCACACAAACCTTCTTCTTCATCAATTCCATTTTCCCCCATATTTCTTGAATAACAAATACTACATAACTCTTGTGCCCAACATTTACTACACTTATCCTCATAATACTCAATATATTCTTTAAAGTAATATTTCAAAATATTTTCTATATTAATCCCATCTTTATAATTTCCAATAGATGGACACTTTCCAACACGCTCGCAAGGTTTAAATTCCCCATCTACTGTCACATAAAGTCTTCTTTGCCCGGGAATGCAATTACCATGTAAAAATTTTTCTTTAAATATATCTCCACTTGAAACTCTTCTATGTGATATTGCTTGTATTGTAGGTAAAAGTAAATTAATATCACTTCTTTTAATAAAGTGTTCGTTACTTTTAATAACATTATTTGTTACCCAGTTTGATATGCTCACTGATTCAAAACTAACCATTTCTTCTTCATTCACTTCTTTATTTTCATTGTAATCAAAAACCATATCTCCCTCATCAATATATCCTAAATTAAACTTAACATCGTCAGGTAAATTTAATTCTTTTTCAAAAAAATTTTTTATTAATGAGATTTTTTCTTCACTACATGGAGGTGTAATAACACAATTTATAGATATATTTTTATTTCCATTATTTTTTTCATAAAAATTATCCATTAGCAGATTAAAATTTTCTATCACCTTTTCAAAGGACCCCTTACCATTTTTAAATCTTCGGAATCTATCATGTATATCCTTAGGTCCATCTATACTACACATAATATTAATGCTAATACCATCACTATATAATGTATTGAAATAATTTATCATATCTATGGTTAATAAAGTCAAATTTGTTGTAAATGAAACACCTAGATTTATTTCTTTATAATTATTCCTAACATACTCTATGCATTTTTTCATTAAATCAAAATTTGCTAATGGTTCTCCTCCATAAAATGTTAAAAAGAATTTATCTCTTTTATAGTCCTTTAAAACAATATCTAATGTTTTCTTTGCAATTTCAAAAGGCATACTCCTATTACCAAAATCCCTATATTTTGGATGATGTTTGTTATATATACAGTACCCACATCTTAAATTACATTCTTCAGTTAACTCTATAATGATTTGTGTACATTGTCCTTTTATACTAGCCTCCAATTCCTCAATCGTTGGAATGTAAAAAGGTATTCTTTCAGGACATCTAAATAAGTTTTCTTTTTCAATAAATTCTTTAAACTCTTTATTTTCTTCACAAGCTTTTTCCAGCGAAATTTCATTCTTAAGAATTCTATCAATTAATTTTATTTCTTTTGAATCACAACCTATTACTTTTCCAGTTCCTGAATCATAAAAATAATTACTTCCTAATGTAGTTTGAAATATCATACCATATCTTTGATTTTTCATAAGACACCTCTTTTCATTTAATATTATTTTTAATTTATTATAGAATGTTAGAGTTTTAACATATGCCTGTATAATATATTAATAATATATCTAAACTTTTTCAATAATTTTTATCCGTCATTTGTTGACATTGTACTTCATGATTCTGATATAATACTTCCAAAGTAGACAGTCTAATTAATTAAAAAAAGTAAGATATATAGCAGAATATAAAACAGTAGATTTCTTCAAAGAAAAAGGTTATCCAGTAACCCAAATATGTGAAGTTCTAAATATTTCAAGAAGTGCATCAGCTAATGCTCCTAATGAAAAGTGGCTTACAGATGTAACTGAATTTTCAATTCCAGAAGATAGAAGAAAGTTTTATTTAAGTCCAATTATAAAACTTTACGATAACAGCATTATTAAAAACAGTAATCAGCTTGTATCTAAAATGTTTGATAGAGTAATTATAAACTGAAATGTTTTAAGGAAAAAAGTTTAAAACACTATTAGAATTAAAGGAAGAGATAGTTAAATACATTAAGTTTTACAATGTAAAAAGATTTCAAAAAAACTAGGATGCATGGCTCCTTTAGAATATAGGAACCATACATCCAAATCTGCATAAATTTTAATTAAATGGATTGTCTACTTGACAAGGGTCAGTTCAGTATGTCCTCTCTTTTGTTTTTGATTTTTTAATTAGATCTTTATAAAGATAATTTTACTGGCTTTTTGGTAATCTCTTCATCAAAATTCCCTTTTTAGATATATCCCTTTAGATATTTGTAAGGATATATAGAACATTATTAAGGAAATCAATAATAGATAGATATTAAGTCTGTTTATATCTATCGTTAATATCTTCTCTAAATGCCCCATTTCTGCCATCTTTTTTATGGATTTACTTATTATGCTTGGTCCTATTACCATTAACATCCATAATATGGTATTGAAAAGCCTTATTCCATCCCCAAGCTTAAAATAAAGGGGATAGTAGATGGAATAGAATATCAAGGATATGTTGAATACAAATATAATATTCCATATACTTGCGCCTCCACTATTTCCAAAATATAAGACTAAAGCAATTTTGCTAAATAGATATACGATTCCCGTTCCAAAAACTATAAACAATATGAGAGTTAAATACTTAGCCCTAACTATATTCACCCTATCTATGGGAAAGCTGTTTAGAATGATTTCACTCTTATTTTTATCATCATATCCATTAGTATAAATAACCAGTATGAAAATTAGTGATACCATTGCTAATATATACAATAGATTGGCTATCATTTGATTAGGCATATTAATCCCCATACCGGCTATAAATAAGGCATATAATACTCCAACAATTTTTTGCAGCCAACCCGATAGCTTCAAATCCTTTTTTACTAAATTGAGCATCCTTTCACTCCTTTACAGGTCCTTTTTCTGATAAAGTACCATAGATAATATTAAGGAAACTACATAGGCTATTATGCATAAGTATACAGGACTATTTCCCTCTAATATTCCTACCATTTTTACTAAAGATTTTTCTCCTACATATCCTAGATTCATTAAACCTACAATGAAAACCACGGATACTAGCATATTGACTATCCTAGCAATCCTTGGCTCAAAGAATATATAGGCAGGAAAAACTGTGGATATGATCAACATTACTATTGGGATAGCTTTAAAAATCATTTCTATATTGAAATAGTCAACAGTCGCTAATCCGATAGTATTGATTATCCACAAATACCCTCCAACAAACACAATGCTTATAATAAAATAGGCAAATATGGATATATATTTATAAACGACTATCCTTTTCCCCGTTATGGGAAGGGAATTCAAAATATATTTTCCTTTACCATCAACATCATGGTAGAAAGATGATAAAGACATGAAATAGGTAAAGAATATTATTATTGTAAAATACAGTATTTTAGGATCATAGGATTCTACCGTAAATACTAAAAAGGGTATATAGAATATCATAAACAATATTTCTCGTTTATTTGAAAATAAAAGAATTAAATCCTTTTTTAAAATGGCTAACATTCAATTACCCCCTCACACTGTAGACCATAATATCTTCCAAACTAGCCTTTTCAATTAAAACACGGTCCCCAAAAGTTTTCTTGAAAACATTGAAATCATCTGTTAATCCCTCAAATCCAAATTTAGTTTCCCTTAATCCTATGAACTTTTTTCTTATCTCCTCATTTAAAATATCTGGGTCCCCCTTAACTATTGCATAGCTTTCTAGTACTTCATCTTTGGATTTTGAAAATACTATTTTCCCATTATTGATAAAGGTTATATAGTCAGCTATCTTTTCTAAATCGGTGGTTATGTGTGTTGAAAAGAATATGCTCTTATTTTCGTCCTGAATAATATCATATAGAATATCTAGAATCTCCCTTCTAAATACAGGATCCAATCCCGATGTAGGTTCATCCATTATGATCAAATCTGCATGATGGGATAAGGCAATAGCTAATGAAAATTTCATCTTCATCCCCTTGGACAAGGTCTTTATCTTCGATTTTGGGTTTAAACCGAATTGATGCATATAGTAGCTAAACTGGTTATCATCCCATTTGGAATAGAAGGATGCTACTATATTTTTCATCTGATTTATGGTTAAGTCCTCATAATAATAATTCTGATCGTAAACAAAGCCTATCCTATCCTTTACTTCCTTCTCATATTTAATATGATCCTTTCCAAATATCTTAATTTCCCCTTCATCCTTTTTTATAAGGTTCATTATGAGTTTAATAGTAGTACTTTTCCCTGCACCATTAGGACCTATAAAACCCATAATATATCCTGGTTCTAAATTGAAACTTATATTATCCAATGTAAAATTTTTAAATTTCTTTCTCAGTTCCTTTACCTCTAAAATATGCTTCATGTCTATACCTCCTGAAACAAAATTTTTAACATTTCTTCTACTTCCTCATATTTTAAACCTAGCTGTTTACTCTCCTTTACTACCTCCATTAGCTTTTCCTCTACTATTTTTAGCTTTTTCTCCCTCATAAGCTCCTTGTTTTGTCCTGCCACATAAGAGCCCTTCCCCTGTACCGTCTCTATAAATCCTTCCCTTTCTAATTCATCATAAGCCCTTTTAGTGGTAATAACAGATATCTGAAGCTCCTTGGCCAATCCCCTAATGGAAGGAAGTAAATCCCCTTCCTTTAATTGCCCTTTTAAAATCATTCCCTTTATCTGTTTTGATATCTGTTCGTAGATGGGTTCATCTGATGAATTAGATACTATAATTTTCATAGCCATCCTCCTAATAAAAGTAAATAGTGTTAAATGTGTATATGCTGTTTATATTATCTATTAACAGTATATACACGCTATTTCTCTTTGTCAAGTAAAAAAATAATAGAATAAATATTTTTGGATATTGTTAACCATATAATATTTTTAGGTTGACATTTAATCAATTTAATTTTACAATTTAATTGTCAACCTTTTTATCAATAATAGTTTACATATGGAGGGATTAGATGAAGCTAACTACAAGAGAAATAGTTATAACTTCCTTATTCACTGCATTAACTGCTGTTGGAGCTTTTTTAAGTATACCTGTAGGAGAAGTTCCCATTACATTACAGAGTATGTTCGTTTTGCTTTCTGGCCTATTGCTTGGTCCTAAACTAGGTAGCCTTTCCCAGTTAATCTATGTCCTTTTGGGTCTATCTGGGGTAAAAATATTTGCTGGATTTTCTGGAGGACCTCAAACAGTATTAAGCCCCAGTTTTGGATTTTTAATTGGATTTATATTTGCAGCATATGTAGTAGGTAAGATTTCTCATAGTGGAGAACGCTTAAATTTAAAGCGAATATTTTTGGCAAGTTTAGCAGGAACCTTTACTATATATATATTTGGAGTTCCCTATATGTACCTAATTCTCAATATGGTAATAGGAAAATCAATTACCTTTTCCACAGCTTTAAAAACTGGCTGCCTAATATTTCTGCCAGGGGATACGTTAAAAACCATCTTATCCTCGTCAACAGCAGTCCGAATACTCAGAAGGGTAAATTTAGCAAAAGAATAGCCCATTAGAAAACACTCTAATGGGCTAAATATACCCTTTTAATCCTCGAATTGAAACCTCTCCGGAGAAAACTTTTTCCACCCTACCATCTTTAAATTCAACCACCAATTGGCCTTCATCATCTATACTTAATGCCTTGCCTATTAGTTCCTTATCGCCTGTTATTACTCTAATTTCCCTTCCAATTAATATAGATTTTTCTCTGGATATACGAATGGTTTTAGAGATATCCCCCCTTTCCTTAAAGGGAATATAAAGGTTTTCCAGATGATTTAATATATTTCCTATTAGCCTTTTCCTATCTATTTTTTTTCCAGTAACCAGCTTCAAGGATGTGGCTTTATCCTTCAACTCCCTATTAAAATCCTCTTTATCTAAATTTACATTAATGCCTATTCCCATGATCACGTAGTTTATCATATTCAACTCGCAACTCATCTCTGTAAGAATTCCACATACCTTCTTGTCTTCGATTAAAATATCATTAGGCCATTTAATGTAAGAGTTAATTCCCATTGCCTCTAATCCCCTATTGATCGCTGCTGCTCCTATTAAGGTCAATTTTGCTACCTCAGAAGGAATCATATCAGGCTTTAATATTATGCTCATCCATATACCCTTCCCCTTGGGCGAAACCCAATTCCTACCTAACCTGCCCCTTCCTTTAGTCTGCTCTTCAGCTATTATAATAGTGCCTTCCTTTTCCTTTAAGGCCATCTCCTTTGCCTTATTATTAGTAGAGGAAAGGCTATCAAAATAATAAACATTCCTTCCTATAAAGTCGGTAGTTAAATATTCCTCTATTTCCTCTAAGGTTAGTATATCGGGACAGGATAATAATCTATATCCCTTTTTATGCACCGATTCAATATCATATCCTTCCTCCCTCAGAGCTTTAATATGCTTCCATACTGCCGTACGGCTTATGCCCAGTTCATTGCTTATGCTTTCGCCAGAAACAAACAAATCACTCTTCCTTTTTAAAGCAGATAAAATACTTTTTTTCATATGTTCACATCCTTAAATAAATAATCAATATCTTTTACACCTATATTATATAATTAATTTTCACCGATATAAATATAGGGTATAATATGATTACAGTTTTAATATATAAATACTGCTATACCATTTTGAAGGGGTGATTATAATAAGGAAATATTTAAAAATTAGCACTGCTTTTTTAATTGTATTATTCATATTAATAGGTTTCCCCATATATGGAAAAGCTGAAGAATCACTCGTTATAACCAGATGGCTAGTCGACTCAGAAATAGTGGAAAATGGAGATTTAAAAATCGTTGAAGACATCACATTTAAATTTAATGATAAGTTTAATGGTGTATTTAGAGAAATAATACTAACAGGGACCGATGGATTAGAAGGTCTTCAAGTAGCAGAAATGATTAAAGGAGAAGAAGTACTTTATACTCATGTGAATGAGGCTAGAAATGGAGATAGCAATGTATTTACGACCCTCCAAAAGGACAAGGGAATAAACATTAAAATATTCTCCCCATCAAAGGATGAAGAAAAAACCTTTAGATTATACTATACCATCAAGGATGTGGCCATTAAATATAATGATACCGGAGAATTATATTACAAATTCTTAGGAAATGAAAATAGCACACCTATAGATTTCTTTGCTGTAAATATTAAATTACCTCAACCAAAAAATGATAAAGTGCATATATTTGCCCATGGCCCATCTAATGGAACTATCAACTTTCAACAAGATAATTTGATTAGATTACAAATTGAAAATGTATCTAATAAAACCTTTATAGAGGCCAGAATATTATTCCCAACTAACTTTATCCCAAATTCAACTAATATAATCCCTAAGGATGCATATGATGAAATAATAGAAGAAGAGCTAGCCAATATGAAAGAAATGGAAGAAAAGCAGATCAGAAAAGAAGCAAATAGAAAAGTATTTAATAACATATCTGCTTTGATAGCAGCATTAGGAATGGCCTTTATAACCTTCACATTCTATAGATTGAGAAGGAATATAGATTACCGTGAACTCTCTGATAGCAGCTTATATCCAGATGATTGTACCCCTGCAGTAGCTGCCTATTTAAACTACAGTATGTTGAATACCAATTCCATAATGGCTACAATATTCGACCTAGCTAGAAAAGGATATATCTCCATTGATGAAAAAGGAGAATATAAGAAAAATATTAAGAACTTCAAATTAACAAGACATGATAAATCCACCGATCCCCTATTGGACCACGAGAAGTACTTCATCCATTGGTTATTTGAAAAAATAGGGAATGGAGATATTGTAACTACTAAGGATATAGAAAATTATGGAAAGAAAAATAGAATAGATTTTAGTAAATCTTATAACACCTGGTATAAGAAAGTAAAGGAAGATGCTAATAAAATGGGCTATTTCGATGATAGGGGTAAAAAACCTGGTATATTTTTAATAATATTCTTTATTTTAGCCTTCATCTTTGCAATCCTATCGGTGGTTTTCAATGCATATTACGGGATAATTCTGATATTTGTTTCCATGTTCGCATTAATATATGGAGTAATCCTTTTCTTCAGAAAATCCGATTATGGATATATACAGTACAAAAAATGGCGATATTTTATAAGGGATATGAAAAGGGTCAAAGACAGCCTTAACATTAAAGACCTTTCTTTACCCTTGGATACCTCATTAATATATGCCTTAGCTTTAGGAGTTAACTTCAATTCTCTAAAGAATTTTAAAAATTTGATTCCAGAAAGCAATATCCCCGGTCATTGGGCATATTGGTATTATTATACTGGATCTAAGGGGCAAAACTCCTTCCAAAGTAGTTTGAATAATTCCTTCTCAACCGTTACCTCATCAGGAAGTGGCGGTGGATTTTCTGGTGGTGGAGGTGCTGGTGCTGGCGGTGGCGGAGCAGGAGGTTTTTAATGCATAAGCAAATCTTTAAGCTCTCCTTTTACACTATAGGGGAGCTTTTTTAATTCTTCAACATTTTTACTTCCCGTTAACAGCATCAATGCCTTTAATTTATAGGTTAAACCTTCCATATACTTATTAGCCCCTTCGTAACCCCCACCTATTAACTCCCTTAAAATCATGCCACTTATGCCCACAAGACTTGCTCCTAGCACTAATGATTTCAATATGTCCAAGCTAGTTCTAATTCCACCACTGGCTATTAGCGTTAAATCCTCTCCTATTCTCCTACATTTGAGTAGGCTTAATGCAGTTGGAATTCCCCAGGAATAGATATCTGTAAAATCTAATTCATTATACCTTCTGTCCTCAATTTCTATAAAATTGGTGCCGCCTTTCCCCGATACATCAATATACCTTATTCCTATATCATATAATCTTTTGGCTACTTCCATGGATATACCAAAGCCAACTTCTTTAACTATAACTGGCTTTTCTATATTAGAAGCTATTTTTTCAATATTATTTAATATGCCTCTAAAGTTCCTATCCCCTTCCTTCATTACCAATTCTTGCGCAGGATTTAAATGAATTTGAAGCCCATCTGCTTCAATTAAGTCCATGACAAACTTTACATCCTCTAAAGTAGCATAGCCATTTAAATTTGCAATTACTACCCCTTCACTTCCGATAGTTTTTCTAACTATTTTAAAGGAATCATAGCTGTCCTCATCCCTTAAGGCTATGGTTTGAGAACCAACAGCCATGGGGATTTTGTATTCCTTTGCAATTTTTGACAGGCTTTTGTTTATTTCCCGGGAAAACTCAGTTCCTCCAGTCATAGCATTTATCATTATAGGATAATCGATATTCTTGTCTAAAAAGCGCGTCTTAGTATCTATTTCACCTAAGTCCAATTCTGGTAGGGAATTATGTTCTATAAATACATCCTCAAAAAGGGTGGAGCTTTTAAAAGTAGATTTTAGAAAATAATCTATATGCTCCTTTTTCCTATCCTTTCTCAATTCATCCGCTTGCATAGCAACCTCCTTCAATAAATAACAGGATTAATCCAATAAAAAATCTCCAAATAACTCCTCTACTAACTTTCTAGTGTCCTCCTCATCGGGAATAAAGAAGGATTGGCCTTCTATATATTTACCTACTCCCGGTATTACATTGGTATTGATATTTTCCAAATCTATTTTATTAGCGGTCCCTACTCCTTTTAATATTACATTTATAGGTATATTGGTATCCACATAGTCGTAATAGGTTTTTATCATTTTAGGCAATTTAATAATATTTCTAGGCTTTAAAGTTTGCTTTATAAATTCCTTCATGAATAATTTTTGGTTTTCAACTCTTCCTAAATCCCCTTTATCCTTTGGTCTGTACCTTAAAAACCTTATTGCATCTTCTCCATCTAAGGTCTGTAATCCAGGCTGAAAATCTATTAACAATGGTGGTTTATCCATTGGATCGTAATAGTACATCCTTTCAGGTATGTCTATTTCCACTCCTCCAATAGCATTTACTATTTCCTTTACCGCTAAATAGTCCACCGTTACATAGTATTCCAAATTTATATTCAAAAAATCCTTTACGGTTTCAAGAGCAAGGTAAGGTCCTCCATGGGAATGAGCATGGTTAATCTTTTCCATGGATTTTCTCCCTCTTATATTAACTCTGCTATCCCTAGGAATGGATAACATGGTAATATCCCCAGTGTTAAAATTATATTTACAGAGGATCATGGTATCCGTTCGTTTCCCCGTTGGTTTATGCCTATTTTCTCCTTCTATCTTCTTTTTCTTTACACTGGCTACACCACCAGTACCATCTTGATCATCTATTCCCATCAGTAGGAATAATATTTCACCTTTATCCTCTATTTTTTTCTCAGTTTCTAAATCTTCCTCATCCTCTCCTTGATAAGCTGTGGAATCCATATTAAGTACGTGATGTCCAATTGTAGCAAATATAGCAGAAAAAACTATCAAGGATATTAAAAAAGCTGTCCAAAATTTTTTCTTCATCTCTTACCCCCCAATATTTACAGCCTCCATCTAAATATACTAGATATAGGGGCCTTTTTCAATTAAAATAAGTTTACAATTTGGATACATAAGAATTTCCTTGGATGTAGAACCTGTAGGGGAAGTCCTTAGCTTCTTCAGCATAATCAATGCCTATCCTTGTAGTCTCTACTATATTAAATTCACTATTATCTCCTTCTTCCAGATATAATCTATCACCGCATAGATCTATCATATTTAAAGCCTTATCTATATTTAAAGCTCTGGTAAGCTTGCCTGGACCATTAGTTAAATTCTTTTTTTGATATTTAGTTAAATTATCATAGCTTATTCCAAATCTATTCTTAGCCATTAAATCTAATCCTTCAATAGGCTCAATTGCCCTAATTAAAACTGCCTCTGGAACCCCTTCCTTTTCCGTAACAATATTGAAACAATAATACAGCCCATATATTAGATAAACATAAGCAGTACCCGGCAACCCATACATGGCTTCCACTCTTTTAGTTTTTCTTCCTCCATAGGCATGTGCTGCTTTGTCCCTAATACCCAAATAAGCTTCCGTCTCCACTATTATTCCTTTTAATTTTTCACCATTTATATTATGTACCAGCACCTTTCCTAATAGTTCCTTTGCCACTGTTAAGGTGTTTCTACTATAAAATTCTCTATTTAACTTCATGCTTAGCCTCCTTCAAGTTCATCTTAATCTATATTATAATACATTTAAAAAAAGAAAAATAGGCGAAAACCGCCTATCTTATCAAAGTTAAAATCTATTTACAAATCTGTTCTTCCACCATATTAAGTAAAATATCCTTCTTAAGCTCCTCTTTCTTATCTGCACCTACTAAGTTTTCCACTATGCTCAAAGCAAAGTAAACTGCTACCGCTGGACCTCTAGCTGTTATAATATTCCCATCCTGCACCACTAGATCTTCTAGGTATTGGCTTCCCTTCAGATCCTCTTCAAATCCGGGATAAGAAGTAACCTTTTTATCTTTTATTATTCCCGCTCTTTCAAGAACTATAGGAGCTGCACAAATGGCCGCTACTATTTTTCCCTCTTCATTAAACTCTTGTACTAATTCTATTACCCTTTCATCATCCCTTAGATTAGTAGCACCTGGCAAACCTCCCGGTAGAACCACTCCGTCATAATCCTTTGAGCTGTCTATTTCTGCTAAAGTCTTATCCGCTTCCACAGCTATCCTGTGAGCTCCCATAACCTTTTTTTCCCCATGAATAGAACAGGTATCCACTACTATGTCCATTCGTCTTAAATAATCTACCGTGGTGAGAGCTTCCACCTCTTCAAAACCTTCTGCTAACAACAGTAGTATCTTCTTCATTTAAAACCCTCCTTACATAATCCTCATATATATTATACTCCACTTAACAAGCCTTTAGAAAGATTTTAAAAAAAGGTCTAGTTCTTTTAGAAGGTTTTGGGGGTAGAACTAGACCAATGGTGGGTTTTAATTTTGTTCTTCCAAAGTAGCAATAGCCAAACTATGAAGTTCAGTTACCTTAGATAGTACATTTTCATCTATTAAATTGTCATTTTCCTTTATAATATCTAAGTATTTTGAAACTATTCCAGATGTTATGGTTCCCTCCATATTTTTTACCTTTTCATAACTTGCTAATACATGTTCTTTAATTGTTTTAGTTTCATAATCATATATTAATGTATTAGGTGAACCTTCAAAGTAGAATTTCAAATATACTCCATATAATCTTAGTATTTCTTCATGCTTTACACTATCTGGATATTTCAACAAATAATTCTCAGTTCTTATAAGCCTTTCAGCCAACTCATCAAATGAAATAGTTATTCCTCCATCTAATATAACGGGCATATTTGACTCCATCGATTTTAAATCTATATATTCCTTTATATCCTCCGATAGATAAGCTTCATATACCTTTAATCCTTCATAATCAATAATTGGGTAATATGCTCCCTCCATATTGATGAGCTTATATTTTCCCTGTATTATTTTTTCAACCAACTGCTTTAAACTCTCGTTCTTAATATCTTTTATTTTATCCACACTAAAGAATAGATAATCTTCACTGGCATATTCCTTATCTGCTAATTCCGAATCAAAAACATCAGACAGGGTAATTAGTTCCATCTGATACTCTTCCATAAATAATTCCTCTGTATACCTCTCTATATAGTTTCCTTGGATTTCTTCTAGTTTCAATACCATTTCAATGGCATAATCCACTTTTACCTTATCAATAATATCATCTATTAGTTTCACCAATAAGAAAGGCTCAATATCACCTTTTATCGCATTATTAAAGTCTTTCATTATCTTTTCTTCATCATTTTCTACAACTTTTTCTGTTTTATTTGACTCCATATCCTCCACCAATTGATTACTTATTTCATTTATATCCTCCCCATTGCAGCCTGTAATCATGGTTATTAATAGGATAGAACTAATTAGTATTAAAATAACTTTTTTCATACTCTATTACCTCTTTCGCTATTTTGTTATCCTTATTCTGTCCTAAACTATATTGTTATATTTTCAATTATAATAATACCATCTGCCTCCTAAAAAGTCGTTACAAATGAGTTACAATGTCATCTATCTCCTTTTTGGATTCCACATTATCATGAGCCGTGGATAACATGAGTTTAATCCTATTCAATTGGTTTACTTCGCTGGCACCTGGATCATAATCTATGGCCACTATATTAGATTGAGGATATAGTTCCCTAATAGCCTTTATTACTCCCTTTCCAGTAATATGGTTTGGTAGACACCCAAATGGCTGAGTACAAACTATGTTTTCTGCTCCCATTTGAATAAGCTCTAGCATTTCAGCAGTAAGAAGCCATCCTTCTCCATATTGATTACCTATAGAAACCAACCTCTCAGCTTCCCTAACCAATTCCTCCACAGTTGAAGGTTCATCAAACCTATTTGAATTCCTTAAAGCTTCTCTAATAGGTCTTCTATAACGTTCAATATATTTTATTACCATATCTCCGCCTATTTTAGACAATAGCCCTTTTGATAGGTATTTATATTTAAATGTAGTATTATAGCTGGAATAGATTAGAAAATCCGTTAAATCCGGAACAACTACCTCTGCTCCTTCAGATTCCAATAAATCTACTAAATTGTTATTAGCCATTGGATGATATTTTACCAATATTTCCCCTACTATTCCCACCTTAGGCTTTATTAGATTTTCATCTATCTCCAATTCATCAAAATCCTTAACCATCTGATTAATATTCTTTACGTATTCCTCTTTATCTCCTATTTTTACAGCTTCTGAACATTTTTCTATCCAATGTTTGGCTAATATATTGGCGGAACCTTTAATCTTTTCATAGGGCCTTACTTTATATAATAGTCTCATTATTAGGTCCCCATATAATATAGCCATTATGCCCTTTCTTAACATTCCCAAGGAGTAGGTAAAGCCTGGATTAGTTTCAATACCTTGGGCTGAAATTGCTATTACTGGCACATGACCAAATCCTGCATCCTTTAATGCCTTCCTTATAAAGCCAACATAATTAGAAGCCCTGCAAACTCCTCCCGTTTGAGTCATTAAAAGGGATACATTGTTTGAATCGTATTTCCCAGATTTTAAAGCAGCTATGAACTGGCCTACAGTTATTATTGAAGGATAACAAGCATCATTATTCACATATTTTAATCCTTCATCTACAGCTTTTGGATCTGCCGTAGGTAAAAACTCAATATTATATCCACAAGAATTTAAAGCTTCCTGTAATATTCCAAAATGGATGGGCGCCATCTGGGGAGCTAATATAGTGTGAGTCTTTCTCATTTCTTTAGTAAAAGGTAGCTTCTCAATGGGCTTATATTTTTTATCTACAGTAGAAACAATCTTGCCCCTTTCCTCTAAGGCTGCATACAAGGATCTAATTCGGATTTTAGCAGCCCCAAGGTTGCTAACCTCGTCTATTTTCAATACAGTATATATTTTGCCATTTCCTTGTAAAATTTCTTCTACCTGATCTGTTGTAACTGCATCTAGTCCACATCCAAAGGAATTCAATTGAATAAGCTCTAAATTATCCTGGGTTGATACGAAGGAGGCTGCCCTGTATAGCCTTGAATGGTAAACCCATTGATCTAATACCCTCAAAGGTCTTTCCACCTGAGCTAAATGGGCTATAGAATCTTCTGTTAACACCGCCATTCCTAAAGAGGTAATCAGTTCTGGAATACCATGATTAATTTCCGGATCTATGTGATAAGGCCTTCCAGCCAATACTATCCCCTTTATCCCTTTTTTCCTAATCAGCTCTATGGTTTCTTCTCCCTTTTTCTCTATATCCTTTTTATAGGCTAGCATTTCATTCCAAGCCTTATCTACTGCCCTATTAATCTCCCGAGAAGGAATATCGAACATACTTAGCTCCTCTTTCAACCTCTTCTTTAATCCCGACTTGCTATCAAAGGACAGGAATGGATTTAAAAATAGAACATCCCCTTTCATTATTTCATCTACATTATGTTTAATAACTTCGGAATAGCCTATAACTACTGGACAGTTTAAATGATTATCTACTCCCCTATCCTCTTTTTGTTCATAGAATATAGCCGGGTAGAAAATAAAATCTATATCCTTCTCAATTAAATTCATTATATGGCCATGGGTGATTTTTGCAGGATAACAAGCAGTTTCACTTGGAATAGAAGCTATACCCTTTTCATAAACTCCTCTATTGGATTCGGTAGATAAAACTACTCTAAACCCTAGATCGGTAAAAAAAGTATGCCAAAATGGATAATTTTCATACATATTGAGAACCCTTGGAATTCCTACTATACCCCGTTTAGCTTCTTCCTTTGATAGAGATTTATAGCCAAAAGTTCTCTTGTACTTATATTCAAATAGATTTGGTATTTCTTCATCGCTCTTTATAATTCCTAAACCTTTTTCACATCTATTACCAGTAATATATCTACTGCCATCGGAAAAGATATTTATAGTTAATGAACAGTTATTCCCACATCTTCCACAATTAGCAGTCTTAGTCCTATAGCTAAATCCATTTAATTGGTCCTTTAATAAAATGGTAGACTCTTTTCCTTCTTCATACCTTTCTTTAGCAATCAAAGCAGCTCCTAGAGCTCCCATTAAACCTGGTATATCTGGTCTTATTACCTTCCTATTTGAAATAAGTTCAAAAGCGCGTACAATTGCATCTCCGTAAAAGGTTCCCCCTTGAACTACTATATGCTCTCCTAACTCCTCAGGATCTCTTATCTTAATTACTTTCTGGATTGCATTCTTGATTACAGAGTAGGAAAGACCTGCTGCAATGTCCCCTACAGTGGCCCCTTCCTTCTGGGCCTGCTTCACTTTTGAATTCATAAATACGGTACAACGAGACCCTAAATCTACGGGATTTTTAGCTAATAATCCTTCATTTAAAAAATCCTCAACAGACATATTTAATGAATGAGCAAAGGTTTCTAAGAAGGAACCACAACCTGAAGAACAAGCCTCATTTAATAGTATGCTATCGATCACACCATCCTTTATCCTCAAACATTTCATATCCTGCCCGCCAATATCCAAAATGAAATCTACTTTTGGTTCAAAGAAAAGAGCTGCTTTATAATGGGCCATGGTTTCTACTTCGCCTATATCTATCCCTAAAGCGGCTTTTATGAAATCCTCCCCATAGCCTGTTACAGCAGAGTAGGTAATTCTCTCTCCCTCAGGGAGTTTATCATATATCTCATTAAGAATCTTCGCCGTTAAATCTAAGGGTTTTCCCTTATTATTGCCATAGTAAGAGTAGAGAATATTATTGTCTTCATCTATTAAGATAGCCTTAGTGGTGGTAGAACCAGCATCTATTCCAAGGAAGCATTTTCCCCTATGCTCACTAATATCCATATACTTCATCTTATGAGTAATATGCTCTTTCTTAAATTCTTCTAATTCCTCTCCATCTAAAAAAAGGGGTCGTAATTTCTTTATTTCCGATTCTATAACCACTTTATCATCTAATACTCTATCCTTAAGTTCTTCAAAGCTAATGGGCTTTTCCTCTTCTGAAGCTATAGCTGCCCCTATAGCTACAAATAGCTGAGAATTTTCAGGAAAAATTACCTCGTCTTCCCTTAATTCCAATGTTTCAATATATCTCTTTCTCAATTCAGATAGGAAATGCAAAGGTCCTCCCAAAAAAGCTACTCTCCCTTTAATAGGTCTACCACAAGCTAAATTAGATATAGTCTGATTGACTACCGATTGGAATATGGAAGCTGCTATATCTTCTTTAGAAACTCCTTGATTGATCAAAGCTTGAACGTCTGTCTTTGCAAACACTCCACATCTAGATGCAATGGAATATATAGTATTGTAGTTTTTAGCTAATCCATTTAAACCTTCTGCATCCGTTTCGATTAAGGATGCCATTTGATCTATAAAGGCACCAGTCCCACCCGCACAAATACTATTCATTCTCTGTTCCACATTACCATCTAAGTAAGTTATCTTTGCATCTTCCCCGCCTAATTCAATGGCCACATCCGTTTCCGGTATAAACTTTTTAATGCCTGTTGTAGATGCAACTACCTCTTGTATAAAGGGAATATTCAACCATTTATGGACAGAAAGCCCACCAGAACCCGTTACCATAATGGTTATTGCTTCATTTTTAAATCTCTTATAGGCATCAAATATGACATCTTTTACGCTATTTTTCACATCGGAATAATGCCTTTTATAAACGCTATATACTATATCATAGGACGAATTCAAAGCTACCAATTTAACGGTAGTAGAGCCTACATCTAAGCCTAAACGAAACTTTATCATGTCAGCGCAGTTAAACTGCTTTACCCCCTTGTTCTTTTTAATGGATAGTAACTATCATATTTACATAATATTAAGATTAAGTGAATTATAGCATAGTTAATTATATAAAACAAATTTCGTTAATAAATTGATTTTCTTTGAAATTGATTCTCATTATATATATTATATCACATACTTACACCAATTTCTTACCACAATTGGAACAGAAATTCCCCTCACCAGTTTTTTGACCACAGTTAGGACAAAAATTGGGTTTTTCTTTAACTTGTTCCTTCTCGCCTTTATTCATATTTTCCATCAACTCTTTGGCTACATTCATTCCTATCATCATTCCTGCCATGTCAGAAGCAGCTCCACCGCCTTTTACCTTCCCAGAAGATATACCTTCTACCATAGATATCTGCTGATATCTATTTATATCCCCTACCATATTATGTGAAGCAGTTTTGTTTATCATCTCTTGAATCTCTTCAGGATAACTAAAGCTAATTATATTAAATCCTGTTATAGTTAATCCATCGTCTAAAACTTCCATATCCAAATCTTCCTTGATACCTTTTCCTATATCGAAGGCATTGGCTTGAAGGTTGAACATATCCTTGCCTTCTTTAGTTATCCATTTCATCAATAGTTGATCAAGAATGGCTGTAATTCTTAACTTAACATCTTCCACCAGATAACTATTCCTTACACCAGCAATTTTATCAATTAAAGCAATATAGTCATTTACTTTAAAAGTAAAAGTTCCATTGGCACGAATAGGTAAACCACCTGGTAAGCCTAGGGTAGGTATATTGATTGCATTTTTAGTACCCCATTTAACAATAAATTCTTTGGTATTTACGAATAATACTTCTGCCCTCATTCCAGTATTAAATCCAAATTTAAAACCCTTTAAAGTAGATAAAAAAGGTATGATCTGAGATTCAATATCGTATTCTCCCTCATCCTTAAATATACCTTCAATTTTACCATTAAATAAAAATATGGCATCCTGCCCTGGACGAATTATTAATTTACTTCCCTTTTTAATCTCTCTATTGGTCCATTTCCAAAATATCATGTCATCCCTAAATTCTTCCCATTCTACTACATTGGCAAATTGTTTCCTAAAAAAAACCATATCTTATCATCCTTTCTTTTATCAATACTATATTAGAACTTACCCCTGCTACCGCTGTGGGAGTGCCCTCCTTTAGTGACTCCACCACCGCTTCTTATACCACCACTACCTCCACCGCTGTTAGACTTATTATTTGATGGTTTCCTCCGTTTTGTCACTGTAGTCCTTAAATGGACATCCCTTCTGTCAATAACTCTGGTATTGACACTATCTTGATAAGTAGCTGCATTTACAGTAATTCTCCCTCCTGAATTTAAAGCCATAATGCCTACCGCTATTCCTGCTATGCCAAGTGATGCTGCTATCTGAAACCACAGATTAAATAGTATATTATTAGGATTCACCCCCGGTCTTATCCCCATGTACTTATATGAGGTTTTGATAAATGTATGGAAAGCATTAAAATAATCTCCTCTCGATAAATCAGATGTAATTTTATCTCTAATCAAGTCCAATCTATAATCATCCAGATACTTTTCTCCCTTATAAAAACCTGCTAAATAGACCTCCCTATTCTTCATATCGACTGTCAATATGGCAGCATTACCATGGGGTTTGTCGTATCCCAGAGCTTCTTCATCATAGAAATCCTGCATATATTCTACAATATCCTTCCCTTTTGGATCTGAGTAGGTCAATATTATAAAGTCAGTTTCCCTTTTAGCACTATACTTCTCAGATATGCTCTCAAGCTCTTCTATTTCTTCTCCATTCAAAAGCCCCGCAAAATCATAAATTCTTCGTTTGGTATGGAAAGCACCTGCCTGGGAACTCACAGTTATTGTGAAAATAAGCGCTACAAATAAAATCAACTTTAAATATATTTTACTTCTCATCATAGTCCTCCTCCCATAATTAATGCAATCATCTTTAAAATTATAAAGACGCTACCTGCAATACCGCCAAACCAAGAAGCCACTTTAGCATAGCTAATGGGAGGTTTCCCAACGACCTTCCCTGTCTGACCGTTCATGGCGAAGATGTATTCTTTATTATTATAATCATAGTAGACCATCCAAACGGGAAGAAGAGTATAATAAGCATTCCTTTTACGGGTATCTATATCCTTCCTCGTATAATTCACCGTTGAATAACCGACTATAGTAGAGCTTATAAAGGATTCCACATATCCTTTTATTTTAGATTTAGCCCTAGGAAGCAATTCATCATCATCGTAACTATATTTTTCCGCAATATATCCAGCCAGATAAGGGGTATTGAATTCCTTTAACTGGTCATAATTATAGGGCTCTAATTTGTCCATCAATTCATCTGTCATCTTTTCCGATGCATCTACAGGAACCTTTTTATAATCTATATTTATATCTCTATATACATCATAATAACTGGTCTCAGTATAGATATAATCTCCTCTAGTATAGGTTCTTACCTTTGTACATAGGGCTTGTACTTGAGCTCTACAATTCAGGTCATATAGCCAAAAGGGTACATACATTCCAGTTATCCCTTTAATCCTTTCAGCTGTCATAAAGCCTTTAGGAGTAAGTAAACCATTTCTACACCAAGCTCTAAATGCATTCATGGCCTTTTCTTTACTAATGGTAAAAGGAATTACTTTAGACGGTGCTAAAACCCCTGAGAGTCTATCTAGAAGGACAACCCCCGTTCCACAAAAACTACAGGTTGTTGCGGAAGTATCTTTATCGGTAATAAGAGCTGCACCACAATTTTTACAATGGTATTCTTTAGCTTCACCTTCTGAAAAACTAGTTCTAATATATTCAGTGGGAAATTCTTCGATTCTATCCTTTCTTTCACAACTATCACAGCTCAATGTTCCAGATTCGCTATCAAAGGCCATATCTGAGCCACAATTAGGACATTTATAATGTATAACCATATTACCACCTCATACGATATACTCTGCCAACATGAAAGCCGTAGCTTAAGCTACAGCTTTTACTATTGCTTATTCAATCTTTTTTTAAGTTCAGCCAGCTCATCTTCCACATCTATTTCAGTATTGTCATATTTAGCTATTAAGTCCTTTATATCGTCTTTTGGTCCTGAATTCAATTCAGCCATAGCATTGGCTTCATCTAAAGCCCTATTTACCTTTTCCTCCATTCTTTCAAAGGCAGATATTGACCTACTAGCAGAGGTGACGGAGGAACCTATTTTATTAATCCTTTCCTGAGCCTTAGCTACCGCCATCTTGCCCTTCAAAATTGCCTTCCTTGATTCTAATTCTTCAATATCTTTAACCAGTTTATCATGCATTTCTCGCATTCTCGTAACATTATCTTGGCTTAATTTGTATGCTTCTTGTAGTTCTAATTCCTTCTTTGCTAAAGAAGCCTTTCTTTCTAAAAACTTTCTGGCATCATTCTCGTTATTAGCTTCCAGTGCTTTTATTGCGTATTTTTCCATCTTGTCCATTTCAGCTCTACACTCTTCTAATTCCCTTTTAGCCCTTTGTTCTTCTGCCATTATAGAAGCTGTTTCAGCCTTTACACTGCCTAAATCCTTATTAAGATTTCTTAAAATCTGGTCTATCATCTTCTCTGGATCTTCAGCTTTATCTAATAATGCATTGATATTACTTGCCATAATATCTTTAAATCTAGTTAAAATACTCATAAGTTCTCCCTCCTTTTTATAATATTTTATATTATTACACGATGATATACTAGTTACTTTTTCAATGTAAAGATATAAAATAAATACACAAGTAGTAGAAAAGTACCCTTTTTAGAATGTTTTAATATAAATTTCACTCTTATTACATTGGTAATATGAGGTTTTACGACCTAATTAATTAGATAAAATATACTTTCTTTTTTAAACTAATTCCTTAAAGCCTAAGGGTTGGAGAATAAATAAACTTCATGTATAATAATATTATAATGCTTAAAGGAGATAATCATGGGAAGCAAAATTTTAGCAAAAGAATCTTCAATTTACAAAGTAAATCTATTTTATATGTGCGTAGTCATATGGTCTATTATATTCCAATTTTTACCCATACCTATGAAGGCGTATCAATATATAACCTTCTTAATACCCATTAGCATCTACCTATTTATCCACAAGAATCAGGGAGATAGAATTTTAAAGCCTAAAATCTTAAATGTAAAAAGTACCATAATAATATTTATTATCTGGGTTTTTTCTTTACCAATTATGGTGACAATGGCGGATCTATATACTAGCTTTTTTGGAAATAAGTTGGCTAATATAATAATAGAAAACCACTATGAAGGCTTTATTGAAAACCTTATTTTCACTGCTATAACTCCAGCCATATTAGAAGAAATACTGATGAGGGGAATTATATTAGATGGCTATAGAAACAAAAGCTTTTTTGTTGCTGCATTAATAAACGGAATAATGTTTGGAATGCTCCATTTAAACTTTTTTCAGTTCTTCTACACCTTTATAGCAGGGTTTATAGCAAGCTATTTAGTGTTTGCTACAAACTCCTTATATGCAGCAATGATTTTTCATTTTATTAATAACGGGTTTCCTACAATATTAAATTATATATATCCTTCGGAACCTGACACAGCTTATGCAGTTAGTCCAAGTTTATTAAACAGTTTAATACAAGTAATGCTTTCAGTTATAGCCTTATCTCTATTCATACATCTA
This sequence comes from Tepidimicrobium xylanilyticum, assembly GCF_900106765.1. Taxonomy (NCBI): domain Bacteria; kingdom Bacillati; phylum Bacillota; class Tissierellia; order Tissierellales; family Tepidimicrobiaceae; genus Tepidimicrobium; species Tepidimicrobium xylanilyticum. The sequence continues at coordinate 18,503 of NZ_FNNG01000005.1, read as the reverse complement.
TTAGCAAAGATAAATGGAATTAATTTAATTAGGCATAAACAAAAATCTAACGAAAAAATTTTTAACTGGCCTTTAATAACAAGCATAATTTTATTTATTTCATTTAGCATATTTCTGGTAATTTTATTATCTATTAAGGAAAAAGCTCCTATATAGGAGTTTTTTCTTTTTACCCTTTACAAAGGCGAGAACTATAGTTATAGTAACCTTATACCCCTATATAGTATATGATTGGTCTTAGGAGGGATCTATATGGAAAATTATTATATTAAAACCAACAGAACCTTTACTACCATAAGAAGAAACGCTTGGATATTTACCGTCTTAGTAGCCATTGGTGGTTTGTGGGTACCAAAATTAGGCTTATTGGTCATATTGATAATGTTAAGCTTAACTACTACTTCCTTTTTTAAAGGAAGGCACTGGTGTGGTAACTTTTGTCCCCACGGGTCCTTATTCGACAGAATAACCCTGCCTATAAGCTTCAACAGAAAGATACCAAATTTCTTAAAATCCAAGTATATGACTATTGGTTTCTTCATATTCTTTATGTTCAATTTCACGAGAAAACTCATGAATGCATTTACACTATGGGGAAACTACAACTTTTTAGACAGACTAGGCCTTGTATTCGTTACAACTTACTTAATGGTTCTAATAACTGGGGGACTCTTTGCAGTATTAATAAACCCAAGGACTTGGTGCCAATTCTGTCCTATGGGTAGCATTCAGAAAGTAGTCCATAAACTAGGCAGAATGGTTGGAATTACCGAAAAAACGGAAATGAAAGTAACTATCGAAAATGTAAATAAATGCCATAAATGTGGTAAATGTTCAAGGGTATGCCCCTTCCAGTTGACACCTTATCTAGAATTTGGAGAAGATAACCAGTTTCACAATATAAACTGTATTAAATGCGCTACATGTGTTGAAAACTGTCCCGCCAATATTTTGTCACTAAAAACCAAAGAGGAAGCAATTGAATTGAAGAAAAATAGCAATTCCATAGGTTATGAAAACAAACAAAAGATTAAGGCAAAGATTACAGACATTAAGAACTTAAAAGATAATATAAGGGAATATACCTTCTCTTTCATATATCCTGAAAAAGTAGATTATAAGCCAGGTCAGTTTATTTTAGTCAAAATTCAAGATGAACCTAAGGCTTTTAGAGCTTATTCCATTTCTTCCTCTAATGAAAATAGCACTAAGCTAAGCATCATAATCAAGAAAGTTGAAAAAGGATATGGAACTAATATAATATTTAATAATTTCAAAGTTGGAGATGTAGTGGAATTAGAAGGCCCTATGGGAAATGAATTAGTAGTAGATGGCACTATCGAAAAGATATTATTCATTGGAAACGGGATAGGAATTACTCCTTTTATAGGCTTGACTAAGGAAGTATTGGCCAATAAACCAAATGTAAAAGAGGTAAAGTTATTAGATGGTCAAAGATATGAAGATGAATTCTTATATAGAGATTATTTCGAATCTCTAGTCAAAGAAGACAAGCGGTTCCATTACTTGCCGATAGTATCTCGAGATAAAAACAGCTCTATTAAGAAAGGCTATGTAACTCACCTGTTAAAAGATATGGATTTAGAAGGATATAAAGTGTATATGTGCGGGTCTAAGAATATGATTATCGATAGTTATAGGATACTCCTTGATAAAGGGGTTAAAAAAGAAGATATATTCTACGAAAGCGAAGAAAGGATTGCAATTCTAAATTAATTATTCTTTATTTCTTATTCTGTCAAGGATAAACTTTAAAATCGTAATTAATCAGGCTTTGATTAATTACGATTTTTTATCCCCTTTAATATTACAACTTCATCGAATATTATACTTGACATTGGAGTTTACTCCAATGTTAAAATCTTATTAGGAGGTATTGGAATATGTTAATTAAAGAATTTGCAGATAAGTATAAGCTTACTGCCGACACCATCAGGTTTTATGAAAAAATAGGGCTTATTCAGCCAAAACGGCTGCATAATAGCTACCGTTTCTATGATGAAGAATGTGAAAAAACAGTTCAACTTATTATAGTGCTAAAACAACTAGAATTTTCACTAGAAGAAATTAGGTTTCTATTATCCCTGCAAAAAAAACCCATATCATCTGAATGTAATGAAATAGCAGTTAATATGTTTCAAAATAAAATTAATCAAATTGAAAATAAGATTGCTTTTTTAAAAATAGCCAGCAAACAATTAGATCAAGTTAAACAGCTTATGGAAAATAACCGATATCAGCAGAACTATGATAAGATTCAAAGGTTAGTAGAAGTTATGTATAAGCAATTACTGAAAGGAGGAGTAAAAAAAGATGACACCTAAAATTTGGATACGTATTGAAGGCGCATTAGGTTTTTTATTAAGCCTAATAATCTATCTTCATCTAGATTTTAATATGCTTGTTTTTTTTATATGTTTATTTTTACCTGACCTACTCATGTTAGGATATTTAGTCGATAATAATGTAGGAGCATTCTTCTACAATCTGGGGCATGTTTTTGTATTTCCTTTAATTTTATTGTTATTAGCAGCTATTACAAAAGGACAAATATTCATAATGGCAGGATTGATATGGTCTGCCCATATCTTTCTTGATAGAATGATAGGCTATGGTTTGAAATATGTCGAAGGATTCAAAATTACACATCTACAAAAATTGGATTAAGTTTAATTTCTTAGAAAGCTCATGACCTATACATTAATAAACTTCTGCAGCAAGTAGAGAACTCTACTTACTGTAGAAGTTTTAACTCCTTTCAATCACCTTTATTCTATCTGAACCTCAAATTAGTTCCCTCATTTAGTACCTATTGACTTAATCATTCTTGAGAGAACAACCAATCTTAAAATACTCACTATAGCTAAAATAAAGCTTAAAATAATAGGTGTCAATCTATAATTTGATAAAGGTGTAAAGCCAACTAAAATAAATTCAAAGAAAGGCTCTAACCCCACCATACCCCATATTGCCATTATAATAGCAAATATGAGTAAATAGATACTGGGCTTTCTCCTTTTCTTCAAATTTTTCATTTTATCTTCAGCATCAGAAAAAGTTTCAAAAACTTTCCCATCATCTATTTTTTCAGATATCAATATTTCTCAATTTATCATTCCCGTAGAAGTTGCTATCATACCATCTCTATCTGCATAGGATCTAAAAAAATTTCAATTTAGTCACCATTTAATGCATTTACCCCCTTAATAATCTTTTTTCCCGCATCATACATTTGCTTCATGCGTGCCAATTCCATTTCAACAATTTTTTTGCTAGTATCAGTAATCACATATTCTTTCTTTTTTGACTCCTTATCTATCCTAACTAGCTTAATCCAACCTTTTTTATTAAGATTATTTATTGCTCCATATAATGTTCCTGACCCAAAAATGATTCTCCCTTCTGTCATTTTTTTAACCATCTTCATAACATTATATCCATGATTTGGCTTATACAATGCAAGTAAAAGAAGAAGGGCAGTTTCGGTCAGCGGTATTTTATCTCGTATATCCCTTTGTTTCATTGCCATTCCTCTTTCTTTGAATTATATATATTGTAACCTTTTGGTGAATATATTATATCGTCCTACGTAGTACGTATCAAGTAGTATAAATAAAAATAAGGTGCTTAGGAATTCTATTTTTCAGAAAGAATGTAACTCCTAAGCACTTTTAACTTAATTTATATTTATGAGGTTAAATTTTGTTTCTTCGAATGTCTTTTAGAAACAGAATACGACACATTTTCTAGGAATACATATTATCTGCCCAATCCTCAGGTTATTTGGATCGATTCCAGGATTTGCTTGAAGTATTTCTTGTACTGGTACGTTAAACCGTTGTCCAATTAGAAATAGAGTATCCCCTGGTCTTATGGTATAGTAGAATCCATTTGGACATGGAGGTAAAGATGGCTCTGGCATTTTCATCGGTATACATATTGTCATACCTATCTGTAAGTTGTTTGGATCGATTCCAGGATTTGCAAGTAATATTTCTTGAACGGACACATTGAATCTTTGGCTAAGGGAAAATATGGTATCACCTGGTCTTATAGTGTAATAGAACCCATTTGGACATGGAGGTATTGGAGATACTTTATGTGGAATACAAATTACCTGCCCAATTTGAAGATTATTTGGATCAACTCCTGGATTAGCTCTCATCAAATCTTCCACGCTTACACCAAATTGTTGGCTCAGCTTATAGAATGTATCTCCTTGCCTTATAGTATAATAAAATCCGTCATGGCATGGTGGCATAGGCTTTTCACTTGGTATGCATATTACTTGACCTATTTGGAGATTTTTGGGATCGATTCCTGGATTAATTCTCATAATTGCCTCTACAGTGGTATTATACCTTTGGGCTAATAGATATAGAGTATCTCCAGATTTGATGGTATATGGGAAACTGCCCCTAGGACATTTTCCTTCTATATCATGTCTTTCGTTCATACTAACCCACCCTTCTATTATATAATTATTTGCACTATATACTATGCAGATGTAGCGGTGAGTGTTAATAATTAAATCTAAAAAAGGAGCCTAGGCTCCTCTTTTAGAATGTTGGTATACATATTACTTGACCTATTCTTAAATTGTTTGGATCGATTCCCGGATTAGCCCTAATGATTGCATCAACACTTACATTAAATCGTTGACCAATAGCAAATAGGGTGTCTCCTGCCCTTATGGAATAAAGGAATCCATTCGGACATGGTGGTCCAGGGGTTACAGCTCTTGGAATACAAATAGTTTGACCTATTTGAAGATTATTTGGATTAATTCCAGGATTAGCTCCAATTATGGCTTCAACGCTTACATTAAATCTCTGGCTAAGAGCAAATATAGTATCCCCTGCCCTAATAGTATAGTAGAATCCATTTATACAAGGTGGCAAAGGTGGAGTTCCTCCAGGTATACATATTCTTTGACCTATTTGCAGTCTATTTGGATCCACTCCCGGATTAGCCCTTATTATAGCGTCTACACTTACTCCATATTGTTGGCTCAGTCTGAAGTAGGTATCCCCTGCCCTTATTACATGGAAAAACCCATTAGGACAAGTTCCTGGGGGTGGAGGTGTTGTTGCCCCTGGTATACATATGCTTTGACCTATTTGGAGTCTATTTGGATCAATGCCTGGATTAATCCTCATAATGGCATCTACTGTAGTATTAAATCTATTAGCCAATTGAAATAGAGTATCTCCCGGTCTTATAATATAGGCAAAGCTGCCTGGGGGACAAGCTTGCATGGCTCCATATCTATTTTCCATATCTATCACCTTTCCTCATATTATTGTGCAATATATAATATGCTAGAAAGGTGAAGTCTGTGAAAGCTATTAATATTTTAATCCTTGATATGAATTCCTCCTTTTTAACTCCTTATCTATACCTGAAAGAACCCTTAATTTATCCAAAGACCATCTAGGCTCAAATAGTAATTCCTTTTTACCATCGCCCGTTACTCTATGGACTACCATTTCTTTAGGAAGCAGTTCGAGGCTATCTGCTACCAAGGATATATATTCATCTCTGCCTAGTATTGGAAAAGGGTTTTTTAAATAGTATTCATACAAATCCGTTCCCTTCTGGATATACAATAGATGAAATTTAACTCCCCAGGTATTAGTATTAGCTACATATTTGACAGATTCTAATATCTCATCCTTAGATTCCCCAGGTAATCCAAGTATTAAATGGGTAACCACCCTTATATTTTTATTTTTTAACTTTTCTATGGCTATATCATAGGTCTCTAAGGAATAGCCTCGTCTGATAAATTTTGCAGTCCTCTCATGGATAGTTTGAAGCCCTAGTTCTATCCATATATAGGTCTTTTCATTTAGTTCAGTTAAAAGATCTAGTACATCTTCCGATAAACAATCAGGCCTGGTAGCTATGGCTAATCCTACTATTTCCTCTTGTGAAAGAGCGGAATAATACTTTTTTCTTAGATCTTCATAAGCAGAATAGGTATTGGTGAAACTCTGGAAATAGGCAATATATTTCCCCGTCTTCCATTTGTTAGACAAAAGTTTTTTCTGTTCCCTAATCTGTTCCTCAATGCTTAAGGTTCTGGACCCTGCAAATTCTCCAGAACCTTCCTCTCCGCAAAAAACACAACCTCTATGGCCAATAGTCCCATCCCTATTAGGACAAGTAAACCCTCCATCTAACGATAGTTTCATAACCTTTTGCCCAAATTCTTTCCTTAATTCATAGTTTAATGTATGGTACCTTTTATCTCCCCACATATAATCATCCTTCATTTATATTAACGTTCTCAATCCAATTTCATCCACTATTATTATCCGCCTATGCCCAATTTGTTTAATCCAACCCATATCCTGAAAATAGGATAATTTCCTGCTTAAGGTTTCTTGGCTCATCCCCATATGAGAGGCAAGGTCCTTTTTACTCATATTGAGAACTACTTCTCCTTTATCATCGGCCAATTCCAATAATGTTTCGACAATTCTAGTTTCCACATCGTGACTACCCAAATATTCTATAAGTTTTTCTGCCTTGTCCAATCTATGGCTTAACTCCTCCAACACTTTAAAAGCTATAGTTGGATATTTGGCCATTATACCCTTTAATTTTTCTCCATCTATCACACATATACTTGTATCCTCCAAGGTCTCCGCATTATCCGTTTGAGGTTTGCACACAAAAAGGGATAGCTCTCCCATAAACTCTCCTGGTCCTAATATTCTAATAACCTGTTCTTTTCCTGCTGGAGAAAGTCTAGATATTTTAACCTGTCCCTTATGGATAACGAATAGCTTTTCCCCTTTATCTCCAGCCATATAAATCATTTCGCCTTTTTTATAACTTCTAGGTACTGTAATTTTGGCTACTTCCATCATTTCATCATAGGTTAAAGTACTAAATATAGGCACCATTTCAATACAGCTTTTCCTTCTACCACTTTTTTCACAACTACAACTCATTATAACACCCCATTCTATATAAACTACATGATATGTATATGATACCCTAAAAAGCGAATGAAAAACTAGTATATAAATCCACATCAATGTTGAATTATAAAAAGGATTAAGGCATATAAATACCTTAATCCTCTGATAGTAATCTCTTTTCTCCTTCTATTGCCTTGATAGGAGCTATATTCTGTGTGAATTCTAATGTACCTAAATATTCTCCATCCTTATTTCTCACTGCAAAATATCTTATCATAACATATTTATCTCCCATCTTAATCCAGAAATCCTCATGGTCTTTTTTACCTGATTTAAAATCCTTTACTATCTTTTCAACTACATGAACACTTGCTGGGGGATGGCAGTTTTGAACAGACCTACCTATAACCGATTTAGTACGTGCAAATATCCTTTCCTTCCCTTGGGAATAATATTTTACAATATCATTCTTATCTACAAAAGTTATATCCCCAGGGATGGTATTTAATATCTGACTTATTTCCTCTGGTGTTAAAAAACCTGTCTCAAATTTTATATTTCCCTTTTCTGAAATCTCTCCTCCTTCTGTAAGAGAAATCCTTACCCGTTTAAGCTCCCAATCCTTTTCTGGTTCTATTATTGCATAGCCAATTTCATCACTTTCCCTATATACGGTAACCCATTCATCCTCAGTTAAAGTTTCCAATGCCATTGGGAATAAAATCTTTTCTTCTTTATAGATCATTTCCTTTATTTCATGTGCCATTTCTTCAATTTTTTGGATTACCTCTTCCTTATTACCTCTATAATCCATTAACATAAGCTTTGCTTCCTTTATTAAAGCCCTAATCTCGTCATCTACTCCCCACATTACTTGGGGTGGAGTGGTGATGCCATATTTTTCTAGGTAGGGGAATATTAAATTCTCCTTCCTGCTATAATGCTTATCCACATCCCATAGAAGATTTAAATCGCTAATAAGGTCATTTATATTATCATTAGAGTCATCCATCCTAAACTTCTCTATATTTTTCCTTAATGTATTATCTATATATTCTTCTATTGCTCTATTTTCCTCCCTCATAATATAAATAGGATGCCCTGGCACTTCCTCAGGATGGTGGATTTCTTCAATGGAACCTTTAAAGACTTCTGCATGAACATTACATAGTCGCTGTATTTCTTCTATAGGCAATCCTTCCTTTACTAATTGAGCCTCCATTGCTGCTATTTCAGAAGGAGGAACTCCTTCTATTACCTTAGAAAATTTTTCTTTCACTTCATCGACAGTTTTACCTGCATGGAGTTCCCTAATTACTTCCTTCATCAGTTTTTGTCTGTACTCCCTATTGTTTATTAATTCGCTCATTTAATCACCCCTTTTTATTTTTTTACCTTTTCTTCCAAGTAGACTAGCAAACTTAAATACTTACGTTGAACCCCCGTATCTTCTAAAGCTAAATCAACATGATCACATTCTTCGTCCACCTTTTTCTTAACATCTTCCGTTAAGATACTATTAGCAAATTTAAATATAGCACTATTCTCCTTTTCAATATGCCGTTCCAATAAATCCGTATAGGATATAGCATTTGCAATTATATCTAATCTCGATTCATCATCCCCTTCTTCATATTTTTCTAAGGCCTTCTCTAGATTGGAAACATACAGTCTAGCCATATCATGTTCTATGAGCATTCCTGTAATAGGACCATTATTGATTAACTTGGGCATCTTTTCTGCCATTGCTTTAAATAGAATATCTTCCTCCTTAGAGTGATGATAGCTATCTGTATAATTCCTGATAAAATCGATTATCTTATAAAAATCCCCATAATCTATTTCCTCGTCAAGCAACACCTTATAACAATATTTCCTAATAACCTTTAACATCCTTCTAACATGTTCATGTTCTTCTATGATAATGTCAATTGATTTCATTCCATCAACTCTTTCTTTAATTTCATAAGCTAACTTCCCTTTAACTATTATTACCTTATTTTAAGCTACTATTTCTTTTTTATACCTCAGCTTCATTGTATTAGATATTGTTTAGTAATGCTTTGACCTAGATCAAAAATTAAAAAGGCAGATAGTTTTTATCTGGCCTATACTTCTATAACATCTTTTCCAATTCTTCTGGTGGGATTGGACGGCTAAAATAATATCCCTGACCTGTATCTGATCCCAACTCCCTTAATATATTTAATTGCTCCTCCGATTCAATTCCTTCTGCAGTAACCCTTATGTTAAATTGTTTGGCAAGTAGTATTATGGTTTTGGAAATTTCTCTATACTTTTCATTATTTTCTAAGCTCCAAACAAAGCTTTTATCTATCTTCAATTCGTCTATATTCATTTCACTTAAGTATCCTAAATTAGAATAGCCTGTACCAAAATCGTCCATTATAACAGATACCCCTAATTTCTTTAATCTATTTAACACATCTATCGTATAATTTATATCTGATATGGCAGTAGTTTCGGTTATTTCCACGCCTAAATACCAAGGCTCTAATTTAGTTTCTTCTAATATATTGGATACCATATCTAAGAAATTATAGTGCTGAAATTGTCTTGCTGAAATATTTACGCAAACCCGCCTTGGTTTATAACCCTTATCAATCCATTCTTTATTCTGTCTACAGGCTTCACGCAAAGTCCATTCACCTATGGCATATATAAGTCCCGTTTCTTCAGCTAAAGGAATAAATTCATCTGGAAAAACTAAGCCTCTTTTTGGATTCTGCCACCTAATGAGTCCTTCCATGCCAATTATTTCCCGAGTTTTTATATCGAATTTGGGTTGATAATACAATATGAATTCATCATTGTTTATAGCTTGTCTTAGCTGATTTAATGTTATGAGGTTATCGTATTCTCTTTTTCCAATTTCTGCATTATATATATAATAACTATTGCCTCCCATTTCCTTGGCCTTATATAAAGCAATTTCTGAATTTTTTATAAGGGAATTACTATCTTCTCCTCCTTCTGGATATATGGCAATTCCAATGCTAGTAGTTAAGTACAATTCATAACCCTTATAAGATATGTGTTCTTTAAAACTTTTGATGATTCTACTTACTACCTCATCTATTTGAGATGTATTTTTTATATTTTTCAATAAAATTAGATATTCATCTCCACCGCTTCGGGCTATTAAATCTTCTTTACGGATCAGCTTCTGCAATCTAGTGCCTAATAATCTCAATAATTCATCTCCTATATTATGCCCTAGATTATCGTTTATATGTTTAAATCTATCTAAGTCCAAATAGAGTACAGCTAATTTTTCTTCTTTATTCAATTGGCTAATAGTTTCATTTAATTCATCTATAAAATAGTACTTATTGGGAAGATCAGTGATAGGATCATAATAGGCTAGTTTATATATTCTTTCTTGTTGAACTAATAGTTCTTTGTTGGCAAGTTCTATCTCACTAGTTCTTATAGACACTTCATGTTTCAATTTTTTATTCCAAACGAAGAGCAATAGGACTACTAAACCACTAACGCAGCCCCCAATGGCTACATATTTAACGATTTTTCTAAATATTAGATAACCATCGGATAGCTGATTACCAAACCACTTTCTATATATTTTATCATAGGTTTCATCTTCTTTTATTTTATTTAATCCTTCTTCTAACAATCTATAGGCTAACCTATTTGAAGGCATTGTGGCAGGACCATAAGCAGTTTCCCCTAAAGGCTCCCCTACAATTTTTACTTCATTAGTTTTCTTAATGGAATTAAGATAATAAATAGCTGTTATTCTATTACCTATAAAAGCATCAGCATGACCATCCAATAAAGCCTCAATAGCCTCCGTTTGACTACTTCGGGATATAGGAATGATACCAGGTATCTCTTTTATTGTCTCCTCTTGAACATCCTTTTCCTGATAGGCTACCCTTAGCCCATATAAATCTTCAATTCCATTTACTCCTTTTGTTTCTCTAAGCACAAAAATGGCATGGGAATTAATAATTGTAGATTGGGTAAAAGCATATTTATTAGTTCTTTCCTTTGTCTTAGACATGCCTTGGATAGCGTCTACTTCCCCATTTTCTAAAGCTTCTATAGCATCAGCCCAGGTCATAGGTATTAATTCAATATTAATATTCATGGCCTTTTCTATGGCTTTCATTATATCCACATTAAATCCTTCAAATTGACCTTTTTCATTTACATATTCATAAGGCCTAAGATTATAATCTCCAGCGACCTTCAATGTAATTTTCTCTTCATCATCTGTTGGTTTATCTATTGATTTAAAACTGCCAATGATCAGAACGGATAAAATAAGGAACAGTATTAAAATCCCCACTCCCAAAACTTTCTTTTTCATAAAAATCAATCCTTCACTCTAATTAACATTTAAACCACAATATATAATACTATATAATTGTCAATTTCTCTATTTATTGACATCTTTTTATAAAATAGGCCTAAAATATCGTTTTATAGTTTATATTTTATTATATACCCATTTTTTATAACATTAAAAAAAACGACTAAAAAACTAAATGTTTCTTAATCGCTACTAGTTAGTCTCTAATATTTGCCAACTCTACTTTTACTTTAATTCCTTTTATTCGCTTATTATTCAGCCCTTTTATTACTTTGCCAATATAATCTTCTGGAATGTCTACAAAAGTAAATTTATCATACATATCTATTTCTCCAACGGATTTTTTGGGTATTCCCGTTTCATTTAACAAAGCCCCTAATATATGCCTTGGACTTACTCCTTTTTTACGGCCTACATTTATATAGATCCTTGCTAAATCTGTAACAGATTTTTTACTATAATCAACTGCATCCAGTTCTCTATGCTCCCCTAATTTATTTCCTTTAAAATAAAGTTTTAATAGAGCTGCAGCTATATCAAAGGAAGTATAATCTTGTTCTAAAATTTCATTTACCATCCTTTCATACTTATCCAATTGTCCTTTGTCTACTTCTTCTTTAATCTTTTCTAGTAACAGGTGAATCTGTCTTTCCTCCACATCTTTTAGTGTTGGTAAATCCCTTCTGGCTATCTTAGTCTTAGTGTACCTTTCAATAACCTTAATTCTGTGCTTATCTTTGCCAACTACAAAACTGAAAGCTATTCCCTTCCTACCTGCTCTTGCAGTTCTTCCAATTCTGTGGACATAGTATTCTTCATCCTGTGGTATATCATAATTAAAGACTATATCCACATCATCTATATCCAATCCTCGAGCTGCTACATCTGTAGCCACTAAAACATCTATATTCCCTGTTCTAAATTTTTGCATAACCTTATCTCTTTGGGCTTGCTTTAAATCACCATGAAGACCATCAACAAAATAACCTCTACCCTGCAATTCTATAGTAAGCTCATCTACTTTCTTCTTGGTATTACAAAAGACTATGGAAAGCCTTGGATTATATATGTCTATAAGCCTAGACAGTATTTCGGTCTTCATATGCTCCTTTAATTCAAAGAAATATTGCTCTACCCTTGGTACAGTTAATTCTTTAGGCACTACTCTAATTATTTCAGGATTATTTTGATACCTTGTAGCAAAGTCCACTATTTCCTTAGGCATAGTAGCTGAGAAGAAAATAGTTTGTCTTTCTTCTGGTACTTGATTTATAATAAGCTCGATATCATCTCTAAATCCCATATCAAACATTTCATCTGCTTCATCTAGTATAAGCATCTTAATGTTTCCTAACTTTAAGGTCTTCCTTCTGATATGGTCTATTATTCTACCTGGAGTTCCCACTACTATTTGAATTCCCTTTTTTAAAGCCTTTATCTGCCTTTCAATAGGCTGCCCTCCATAAATAGGTAAAACAAAAATATTCTTCTTATATTTGGCTAATCTCCTTATTTCTTCTGCCACCTGTATCGACAATTCCCTAGTAGGACATAGTACCAAGGATTGTAAACATCTATCTTCCTCATCGGTTTTTTCAATAATGGGTATACCAAAAGCTGCTGTTTTTCCAGTTCCCGTTTGAGCTTGCCCAATAATATCCACGCCTTCTAGTATTTTAGGTATAGCTTTCGATTGGATAGGAGACATCTCCTCAAAGCCCATATCGTAAACTGCCTTTAATATCTCCTCTGAAAGATTAATATCTTCAAATCCTAGTTTATTCATATAATTGTAACATCCTTCCTCTTTTATCTAACTTGTTAAGTATATACTTAATATGGCCTTTTTGCAATGAAAATATTATTTAAATAAAATATTAGCACCGATTCCATGTCAACATCTACATTATTAGATATAATATAAGATGAAATACATTTTGGGAGGGAACTTTATGAATATGAGATGGAGTTTAAACGAGTTATACACCTCTTTCGATTCAGAAGAATATCAAGGAGACTTACAAAAATTTGATGAAGGATTGGGTAGTTTCATCCAATGGGCTGATAAAAACCTTAAATCCCCTGATAACCCTCAAGAAAAAATCACCGAGTACTTAAATAGGTTGATAGAACTATCCACATTAGTTTCGAAATTAATGGCATACCCCTGCCTTATTTCCAGCGTTGAAGCTAATAATGAATTGGCTTTAAAATATCTAGATAAATTACAAGTACAATATTCTAAATTTACCCAACCTTCCGTCCAATTTCAAAAGTTTATAAGCACCCTGGATAATTTAGATGAGATAATAAATTCATCCCCCTTCCTAAGGGAACATGAATTTTATCTAAATGAAACTAAGAAAAAAGCTCAATATTTACTCAGCGAAAAGGAAGAAGTACTTATCTCAAAGATGAAAAATACTGGATCTAACGCTTGGTCAAATCTTCAAGGTGTTTTAAGCTCTACACTACTAGTGGACATAGAAATCGACGGTAAACCTAAGCAGTTGCCCTTGCCTGTAGTTAGAAATATGGCTTTTGATAAGGACCCAAATATACGACAAAAAGCCTATGAAGCTGAATTGAAATCCTATGATAAAATTGCCAAATCTTCTGCTGCAGCTTTAAACGGAATTAAGGGAGAAGTCTTAACTATTTCAGAAATGAGAGGGTTTAAATCTCCTTTAGAAGAAACTTTGTTTAAATCAAGAATGGATGAAGAAACCCTAGATGCTATAATAAGAGCTATAGAAGAATATTTGCCCATATTCCATAAATATTATAGAAAAAAAGGAGAACTATTAGGCCATAGGAATGGATTGCCTTTCTACGATATATTTGCCCCTATAGGGAATGCGATAAAATCCTATACCTATGAAGAGGCAAGAAAATTTATCGTTGTTAATTTTAGAACCTTTAGCGATAGGTTAGCTGATTTTGCTGATAATGCCTTTGAAAATAGATGGATAGATGCAGAACCAAGGGATGGTAAAAGAGGTGGGGCCTTCTGTTTTAACCTATATCCAATTAAAGAGAGTAGAATACTTGCCAACTTTAATGGTAGCTTAAGCAATGTAATTACTTTGGCTCATGAGTTAGGACATGGATATCATGGATTATGCATACAGGAAGAAAGTATTTTAAACAGCAGTTACCCTATGCCCTTAGCAGAAACTGCTTCCATATTCTGTGAAACCATCGTAATGAATGCAGTCCTAAATGAAGCAAGCCCTGAAGAACAATTAAGCATATTAGAATCTTCCCTGCAAGATGCGGGACAAGTAATTGTAGATATATACAGTAGATTCCTCTTTGAAAAGGAATTGTTCGAAAGAAGAAAGGAGCATTCCCTATCCGTTAATGAATTAAAGGAAATAATGATTGAATCCCAGAAAAAAGCTTATGGTAATGGATTAGATGAAAACTATCTTCACCCCTATATGTGGATAAATAAACCTCATTATTACTATGGAGAGCGTAATTTCTATAATTTCCCCTATGCCTTTGGATTATTGTTCTCTAAAGGACTATATGTAGAATATTTGAATGATAAGAAAAATTTCGTAAAAAGGTATGATGACTTCCTTAGGGCTACTGGTAAGAACAATATAGTAGATGTGGCCAAATTGATGGGAATAGATGTTCATTCACCAGATTTCTTCAAAGATTCCTTAAAGTTAATTGAAAAGGATATCGACAAGTTTATTGATTTAATCGAAAATAGAAAGTAGGTATTTCTATGAAGATATTATCTAATTTTAATAATAAGGAAGTTGCCCTTTTAACATATATATTTATAATAAATCTTATAGCTTTTGTTGTAATGGGATTAGACAAAATTAGAGCAAGGAAAGATGGCTGGAGAATTAGAGAAATTACAATAATGATTCTAGCATTGTTAGGAGGAGCAACCGGTGTATTATCAGGTATGGTTATATTTAAGCATAAAATTAATAAAAATAGGTTTTCTGTCGGCATACCATTGATTTTGTTATTAAATAAGTTATTAAATCTAATAATGTTTAATTATTTAAGATAAAAAAGTTTTTTAAATAGAGGATTTTTTAAATTTATGTAGAATAATAATTATTGGCACAATCAAACAATCATAGAAAGAGGTTGGAGCTTGATATGGGGAAGAAGAATTCTAGAATTTCTATTATGATCATCCCCCATACTGAAAAAGTGAGAAGGTTAACGGTTCCCAGTTGGGTGCCTAAAGTTTTTTTTATTGCTATAATAACCACTATAATAAACGTATCTTTAGCCTTTAACAAAATTTACACATCCCATATGAGTTTAGAAGAAGAATACAAGGAAAAAATATCCATCATCAATAAGCTTGAAGAAGAAAATAAAAATAAGGAAGTAGAATTATCAAAGCTTAAATCACAGAATAAGAAATTATATGAAAAAACTAATGAAGTAGAAGAAAAATTAGCTGAAATAGAAAAATTACAGAGAGAAGTAGAAAAATTAGTAGGCATAAAAAGTCCTTCCCGAGGAGGGGGATTGGATGATAATCTATCTAGGGAAATAACGGAACCAGTAGCGGAACTACAGGTTTTAAAAGAAGTACTAGAAGATAAGGAAAAGGAATTGATAGCTTTTATTGATGATGTAGAAAAACAACTTCAGTATCTGGAAACAGTTCCTAGCCTATGGCCTGCTAAAGGCAAATTGACTTCTAAATTTGGTAATAGGAAAAACCCCTTTGGAAGAGGGATTCAATTCCATTATGGAATTGATATTGCCAATTCAACAGGTACTGATATTCGAGCTGCAGGTAGTGGAAAAATAATATTCTCAGGATATAAAACTGGTTATGGTTACACTATAATCATAGACCATGGTAATGGATATAAAACCTATTATGGACATAATAGCAAACTATTGGTAAATAAAGGCGATAAGGTGGAAAAAGGACAGGTTATAGCAAAGATGGGCAGTACAGGAAGAAGCACTGGACCTCACCTCCATTTTGAGATACATAAAAGTGATAAACCCATCGATCCGTTAACCGTTCTTAAATAAGGAATAAGGGGGAGATGCCATGTTTAGTAAAAAAGTTGAAAAAAATATGGATATCGATTCTCTATTTGGTGAAAATATTAAATTCACTGGTAAAGTTGAAGGTAAAGGCAATTTAAGAATTGACGGAATTATAGAAGGGGATATTGAATACGAAGGAGATGTAATTATCGGTGAAACGGGTAGAGTAAAAGGAAATATCCGTTGTGATAATACGTCATTATCAGGAACCGTAGAAGGAAATATTGTGGTTAAAGGAAAATTGACCATACACCCTACAGGAAAGCTGATAGGCGATGTAGAAATCTCTACTCTAATAATCCATGAAAATGCCTTCTTTGAAGGTCATTGTAAGATGAATAAAGGTAAAACTAAAAAGGATATTAAGGAAGTTAAGGAAACACATAAAGAGCTGGGATAATTCCCAGCCCTTTTAACAAGCTAAACTTCCTCTATTTTCCTGCTATTATATATTTCTGTATCCAATTCTCCCATGAATTTACTTGAAAGTACTCCCGCCAACATGGAACCGCTAACGTTTAATAGGGTTCTACCCATGTCTATTAATGGCTCAATGGCTATTAACAATCCGACCAACCCTACTGGAAGTCCCATAGCTGATAATACAGTTAAGGCTGCGAAGGTAGCTCCTCCTCCCACTCCTGCTATTCCAAAAGAGGCTAATGCAGTTATAATAATAAGTTTAATCAAGAAAGCAGGCGCCATTGGATTTATACCCACTGTAGGTGCAATCATTACCGCCAACATGGCAGGATATATGCCTGCACATCCATTCTGTCCTATACTAGTTCCTAATGAACCTGCTAAATTTGCATGCCCATCGGCTACCCCAAGATTTCTTACTTGATTATTTATAGTCAAAGGCAGTGTCCCAGCCGATGATCTGGAGGAGAAGGCAAACATTAATACAGGTGCAGATTTCCTAACGTAGGATATGGGGTTCAATCCAAATACCATCAGTATGGCCATGTGAATCACAAACATAATAGCTAAGGCTACATAGGAAGCAATCACAAATTGAATTAGTCTGGCTATTTCTGAAAAATCGCTATTTGATACAAATCTAGTCATTAAGGCTAAAACTCCATAAGGGGTAAGTCTTAATACCATTGTAACCATTCTCATAACTATGGCATGTAATATATTTATTAAATTAACAAAGCTTTCTGCAGCTTCCGGTTTACTTTTCCTGATGCCTATAGCTGCTAAAGCTACTACAGCAGCAAAAAACACAACGGATAGAGTTGCAGAACTGCCTTGGCCAGTCATAGCATAGAAAGGATTAATAGGTATAATCTCTATTAGCTGCTGTTGAATCGGTTTCGACTGGAAATCCTCTAATCTTTGCTCTAATCCTAGGCCTGCTTGTTGTTCCTTTTCTCCTGCCACAAGCCCTTCTGAGGTTAAATTAAATGCCTTAGCCACTCCTGCTCCTACAAAGGCAGATATAGCTGTAGTAATTATTAGAATTGCAATAATTTGAGCGGCCATCTTCCCTAGGTTTTTTGAATCCTGACTAATTATGGCATTAACAATGGATATGAATATTAAAGGTATTACAATCATTCTTAATAGTCTAATATAACCTGTACCTATTACATCGAACCAAGTATTAGAACTGTTTACAATTTGGGACCCTGCTCCATATATCAACTGAAGAGCTGCTCCAAAAGCTATTCCACATATTAGAGCTAACATTACTCTAACCGTAAAAGAAACCCTTTTTCTCCTTAAATATAGCAGGATATAAATTAAGACTGCCATTATGGTGATATTTATAATTATATAAAAAGTTCCATTCATCTCAAAACCTCCTTAATTCTTTACAATCATACCTTGTATAGGTATATTAAATGTACCCTATTTTTATTCCTAGTAACACTTTTTATTGTATGATTTGTGATGTAAATAAAAAAAGAGACCTTATTTGAACGAACTGACCCTTGTCAAGTAAACAAGCAATTTAATTAAAATTTATACACATTAGGATGCATGTTTCGATATTCTAAAGGAGCCACGCATCCTAATCCTTTTTGAAATCTTTTTTCATTGTAAAATTTTATATATTGAATTATTTTTTCCCTTAATTTTTCAAGTGTTTTAAACTTCTTACTGTAAAACATTTTAGTCTTTAATAT